>NZ_CP115774.1 GCF_027912835.1 Paracoccus sediminicola | reverse complement strand
GATTCGTCATTTCACACACCGAATGTCATAAAAAAATGTTTTATCCCAGTGGCTTAAGTGCAATTTTTGGGTCTGTAACTCTACTCTAACTATATTTAACTCCTCGTTGCTCCTAGCCACTTACCCACTTTTGTGGGTTTTAGGCTATTGTTTAAGCAACATGGAAACATGCTTATTCCCCATAGAACACGCAGGCCTCTTGCCCATCTGTTGTCCGGGTCCACTCCGCCCCCATGATGGTGCAAGTGGTTCCGTCGCCTGCCAGGAAGCGAGGCAGTCCGAAGGTCATAGCGACAGCCAGGACGACAGCTCCCAGACCAAACCACGGAAGACGGGCCCTGAAGCGATCCACCTTGCGCTCCCGCCTCCGCATGGCGTTATAGACCGCCTGTTGATCTTCTCCCGCCTTGGCGATCACCGCCTCTGCCCGGTTCGAGACTTTCAGAAGATCGGTTCCCATGCGCTCAAGGCGCTTGAGGCTGTCGCTGATCTCCGCATCGACGGCCTGTCCCACCAGGTCCCCGTAGCGCTCCGGATCGGTCTGGGTCTTGGCCGAGAACGCTGCTTGGCGGGCCTCCGTCGCCGTCTTGTTCACGCGACCCAGTACCTCCGTCTGCGTGTCCACGCGGTCCGATACGCTGGCCAGCACCGTGGAGAGCAGATCGAGAGTTTCGCGCAGCTCATCGTCCGAGAGGGCAGGGGAGGACGTGTCGGTCATGGAAGCGGTCTCCTTCGGTCTACCGGGCCTCGGGGGTGAACAGCCCCGCGAACTCAAGGTCGGCGTAGTAGCGCAGCTTGCGTGCGATGGCCGGAGGCTGGCCCTGGAGGCGCAGGAGCTGGCATTCGGACGGCAGCTGCATGATCTCGTCCGGCGTCAGCAGGTCGCGCCCGGTGAGGCTGGTTCCAGTGG
The DNA here is from genome assembly GCF_027912835.1 of Paracoccus sediminicola. Taxonomy (NCBI): domain Bacteria; kingdom Pseudomonadati; phylum Pseudomonadota; class Alphaproteobacteria; order Rhodobacterales; family Paracoccaceae; genus Paracoccus; species Paracoccus sediminicola. The sequence continues at coordinate 15,907 of NZ_CP115774.1, read as the reverse complement.
TCGGCAGATCGCCCGGCCGGCGGCTTTCGGTGCGGTAGCCGATGGTTTCCTGCCCCATGGACTGGCTCAGCCACTTCGCCGTCTCGAAGTCGTTTACCCCGAACACCTGCTGCACGCCGGCATTGGCCACGAAGGTCGAGGCGCGCGCGCCGTAGAGGTCCCGCAGTTGGCTCATGTCCTGCAAGATCGGCCAGAGCTGGAGCCCGTAGCCGGCCATCAACCCCATGGCGCGCTCCACCGCCTCGAGACGGCCCAGGGCGGCAAACTCATCCAGCAGGAACAGCGCCGGCCCCGAGGGGCGCTCTCCGGGCGTCTCAGCGCCGCTGCGGGGCTCAGGAGGCCGCTCGGCGTCCCGGGCGATGTCCTGAAGCCCCTGCGCGACCAGCAGGCGCAGCCAACGGCTATAGGCGTCCAGCCGGTTGGGCGGCAGCACGAGGAAGACCGAGGTCGTGCGGTGGCGCAGCTCCGCGAAGGTGAAGTCGGAGCGCGCCATGACCTTCACGATCCGGGGGCTGTCGAGGAAATGGGTGTGCCGCTGCGCGTTCGACAGCACCGAGGCCGCTTCCCGGTCCGCCTTGCCGGCGAAGCGGTTCGCCGCGCGGGCCACCAGTCCCTCCGCCGCATCGCTGTCCTGCATCAGCGCCATGAGCGCGGAGAGCCGGTCCGGGGGCAGGGTCAGGTACTCCCGCACGGAGGCGAGCGTGCGGCGCTCCGGCTCCTCGTGGGCCACGCAGAACATGATCAGCCCGCCGAGGAGGGCCTTCGCCTCCTCGTTCCAGTGCGCGTCCCCGGACTGGCCGGGCGGGTCCACGACCAGAGCCTCCGCCAGCGAGGCGGCATCCTCGCCGATATCGGGGCTGTCGGCCGAGAGGCGGTCGAGCGGGTTGTAGGCGGCGGAAGGCCTGCCGGAGACTCCGAAGGGATCGAGGACGTGGACGGTCCCGAAGCGCTCGCGGGCCGTGCCGGTGATCCGGGCGTTCTCGCCCTTGGGGTCGATCACCAGCACCGAGCGGTCCACGGCGAGCAGGTTGGGGATCACCGTGCCGACGCCCTTGCCGGCGCGGGTGGGGGCGAGGGTCAGCAGGTGGGCCGGTCCGTCGTAGCGCAGGAGACGGCCGCGCTGGCTGCGTCCGATCAGCAGCCCGTCCGCGCGTTCGAGTTTCCGCAGCTCGCGCGTCCCGGCGAAGCGCGCGGAGCCGTGGCTGTCGCCGGCCCCGCCGCCGAGGAACCTGTCCGCTCCGGAGATCTCCCGCCAGTGCCCGAAAGCCAGGATCGACCCGCAGAGCATCAGGGGCGCGACGACCACCCATTGCCAGGCACTCTCACCGGGCGGGCCATCGAAGATCGCGAAGACGAACGGCGTGGCGACCAGCGCGCCGATCCCGGCCCCGAGGACGAGCCAGAGCGCCAGCCAGCCGAGCAGGAAGGGGGCCACCACGAGACCGGCAACGAGGCGCGCAAATCCCCCGAGGATGGCCCCGACCGTTCTCATTCGGACGGCGGTTCCGGGGTGGCCCGCGCCGCTTCACCGGACTCGGCAGCGGCGGTGGGCTGCGACCAGTCCTCAAACGCCTTGCGGTCGTTTTCCCGGGTGAGGTTCCGAAGCAGGCGGTCGAGCATCGCGGCGGCGTTGGTGTCGCGGGCGGCGAGGTCGATGAGCGCTCCGCCGAGGATCACCTTGCGGCGGGTGTCGAGCTTGCGCTGGCGACTGGCCTCGCGGTTCTTTGCGGCCTGAAGCCGGGCCTTGGCCTGGGCGAATTGCCGTTCGGCCTTCTGGAGTTCGGTCTCGGACAAATCGCCTCCTCCGTGGTCCAATGGCCCGACGGCTCACGTCAGGCTTTACGGACCGAGCGGTAGCGCGTACCCGTAGGCCTGTAAAGGACAAGGGCGCACTTATGCAAACTCTCCGCCTCCCTCCGGTCGGTCTCCGAGATTTGCGTGCGATCTCCCGGGGGCACAGCCCCCGCCGATGGCGACCCCAGTCGATGCAGGCATCGACATGGAAGGGCGCGCCGCCCCTTCCAAACCTTCCCAGCCCAACACACGCTGTTGGATCGCGTCCCGCTCCGGTACCACGCCCCCGGCTCGGCCATGGCCCCGCTTTGGGGGCCGGCCTGCCGTTGGCTTTGGCTCCGGAGCGGTGGGCCTCCGTCTGCCCCGTCGAGGGGCATTCCGTCCGCCAGGTTAGCCCGTGGCAAACCGCACATGAGCCGATCCAATATCCCGCCCCTCATAAGGCTAGGGATATTGGCTCGGCTCATGTGCAAGTCCGTCCCTCGGGCCTCCGGGAGGCCGCTCGCTCCGGCCTGTCTTTTGCCCCTCGGCCCCAGCCTCATGACGGGCGGGCCTCCGGGCAAAAGACGGTCGGTCCCCTCGGGTCCGACCCCGGACGGGAGGAGGTGTCCGGGGCCGGATGCTGGCGCGCGGCAGGCACCAGGATCCGTGTTCTGCCGAGGGAAACAAGACAGACCGGCCATGTTTCCATCTATGCGCGGCCGCTCGGTCCTGCCATGGCGCGCAGGGGCCTCGGCAGAGGACTGCCGGCGACTATGCGGCGTTCAGTTTTTCCGGCTGTCGGGGGGTAGAGCACGTGGCGAGCTACCACCTCTCCGTGAAGACCATCAAACGCAGCGCCGGGCGCTCCGCCACGGCGGCGGCCGCATACCGCTCCGGCGAGCGCATCAACTGCCAGCGCGAGGGGCGCGTCCACGACTACACCGCCAAGCAGGGGATCGAGGACAGCTTCATCGTCGCGCCGGAGCACGCCCCCGCCTGGGCGCAGGATCGCGCCGCGCTGTGGAACGCCGCCGAGGCGCGCGAGACCCGCAAGAACTCCGTCACCGCCCGGGAGTGGGAGCTGGCGCTCCCCTCCGAGATCGGCGCCGAGGAGCGGGCGGAGATCACCCGGGTCTTCGCGGAGCAGCTGGTCGAGCGCTACGGTGTGGCGGTGGATGTGGCGATCCACGCCCCGCACCGCGAAGGCGACCAGCGCAACCACCACGCCCATGTACTGACATCGACGCGGGCATTGGGCGCAGAGGGCTTCACCGACAAGACCCGCGTGCTCGATGCCGCGAAAACCGGCGGCATCGAGATAGAGGCGATGCGCGAGACCTGGGCCGAGCTTCAGAACCGGGCGCTGGAGCGCGTCGGGGAGCGTGAACGCGTCGATCATCGTTCGCTCGATGCGCAGCGGGAAAGCGCCCTTGAGCGCGGAGATGCGCTCTCGGCCGAGGAACTGGACCGCGCCCCGGAGGTGAAGCTGGGACCGGCCGCGAACGCCATGGAGCGGCGCGCCATGCGGGAGGCCGTCGCCGAGGGACGGGAGTACGCACCCGTCACCGAGCGCGGTCGCGCTGTTCACGGGGCGCGGCAGGCGCGGGCCATGGTCCGCGAGCTGCGCGAGCGGGTAGACTTGGCGCGGGAGACCTACGGCGCAGAGCGGGAGGCCGGGCAGGGCCGCGTCTCCGCGGGCCTCGCGGCGCTCCGGGCGGCTGCCGAGAAGGACCGGGGTCGGGAAGACAGCCCAGAGCAGGGGCACGAGGATATCCGCGAGCGGTTGTCACGGGTCGTCGGGCGCGAGGTCGGGGAGGAGGCGTCCGAGCGCGATACCCCGGCGCAGGGTCGCGAGAGCGTCAAGGACCGGCTGGGTGCCATCCTGGACCGCTCGAAGCATGTCCAGGTCGAGCGCGACAGCGAGCTGGAGCGCGATCCGGAGAACGAGCGCGAGGAGCACGAGAAGGACCAGCACCGCGAGCGCGACAGAGGGGAGGGGTGGTCGCTGTGAACCAGCCTTGCCGTGCCGCCAACGATCCGAGCTGACGTCAACGTAAGTTCCTATTTTGTCCAAAGGCCCCGATGTGATATCTTGTGTCCTGCGCCGACTCGGGCGCTCAGTATAGTAGGAGGTGCCAAATGGCAGATCGAAGAGTCACCGCGACGGGCAAGGACACCGACGGCGATATCACCAAGCTCTGCAATGGCGGCGAGTCGTGGTCGCCGCGCGCGAAGGCGGACGCAGTCCGCGACATCGAGACCAAGGCGCACAGCTACTACGTGGATCGTGCCGGGCACCGCACGGATGTCCACGTCGTGGAGCGTGGCGGGAAGAAGCACCTGCGGACGGACGCCGATTCCAGCTCGCGGAATAATCTGGACAACCTGCCGGACTGCTGAGCGCAGCCGGCAGCTCCACCGAAAGGACGAGGCGATGGCAAAAGGAAAATCTGGCGGTCACTATCGCAGCGCGATCAGCGGCCGTTACGTGACCAGCGGGCATGGCAAGCGCAGCCCGAACACGACTGTTTTCGAACAGACCGGCGGAGGCTCGACCGGCTCCGCGCGGAGCGCCAAGAGCGGACGCTTCGTGAGCGGGACAACCGCCAAGCGAAACCCGAAGACGACCGTCAGGGAATCCTGATCCGACCAGAGGAGGGGCGCGTTTAAGCCCCTCACACTCGGCGTCACTTCACGATGAGGAAGTCTTCCAGCGATTTTCCCGCCTGAAGGCCTTCCTTGATCCAGTCTGGCTGCCTGCCGCGCCCTGTCCAGGTCAACTCAGGGTTTTCTGGATGGCGATACTTCGGCGGGTTCACCTTGCCTTTCCCCTTGGCTGTCGTTCCAAGGAGTTCAGACAGGGTGTACCCTGACTCTTTTGCAGCGGCTTCGGCAGCGGCAAGAGCTTCCTGCTTTTTCCGCTTTTCATAGCTCTCGATAGCTCGGTCAACGTCCTTCCGGAGCTGCTTCAGTTCGGCAAGATCGAGTTGTTCAATATCGATATTATGCACTAAGTCCTCCATAGATGACGCCCGCATAGTCGTGCCAAATATCAATTAATAGTATGAAATCAAGCCATTGTGTAGATATGAACGTAGCGTTCAAGGGGAGGTGCTAACGAAGAGATATTGAAGTTAATATTTAGGAAAGTTGTTCTGAACGAACTCCATTGGGATGGCCATTTTCCTTTAGCCAAGCATCGAAGTCTTTTCTAGCGGATTCTGATATTATATCGTGGAAGGTATCTGGATCACTATAGTATAGGGAGTGCCTCATTAACGTAAAGGGGTTCATTCGCCTCCCGTCGTTCTTTGCCTTGTGATCAGCGTAGTCTTTCACTGCTGAAATGCCGTTCTTCATGTACCAGTTGAATTTGCCCCTTGTTGTTTCGGAGCGACGACTTTGTATCTCATCGACGAAACCGTCTACTTTGTGGTCTTCGAAGGTGAAGTCAGGGAAGAAATGGTTTGCAATTCTCAAAAAGGAGAAGGCATCTAGAGGTGCTCTTGTGAACTTTTTGGGTTGTCCTGATCCCGGGGGGGCGCCGCCAGTATCAGTTTCCTTCTCTATTTCTTCATAAGATTCCTTGGCAACTTCAACTTGGCGCTCTGTTTCCTCTCGAATTTCTAAAAATTCTCTATCGGCCAACTCGAACAAGGCCGCCAAAGTGTTAATTCGCCGCTTGAGGTTTTGGGGTATTGATTTCTTATATTTAATCTTGTGGTCTAGCGTGCTCCACGCATCTTGCACGACAGTTCGTATCTGTACCTCAAATTGAAAATCTTTAAAGCGACGATACTCTGAAAACTCGGAGCGTGGGGGTTTGATTTTTAAGTCGGCATGCGTGCCTTTGTAGCCGAAAGTGGCGTCTGTGCCTTCGATTTCGGCACTCTTATCGGTAATTTCTATTACCTCAAACTCACTCTCAAACTCACTAATTACCTTTTTAATATCGCTCTCGTAAAGACACACGACGCGCAAACCAATAATATCGGATATATGATCCCTTATCGTATAATTTTCACTGGCCTGCTCGAGTCCTGATCGATATTTTCGGATAAACTTCAGAATGCATTCTTCCCGAGACTTTACCCGCCCTTCGATTTTTGAGAAGCTAATCTCACCGTTGTCCCGAAGGAGTGCGGAGATAAGAGAAACTAAGGATTCTTTTGCTTCTTCAAGTAGAAGTGAGTTGTCATTGTAGAAATGACGAAATGCATCGCGCTCATGTTCAAAGTCCAAACTTGGCAAGGTCGCGTTCCCATCTTCCATACTTAAGGAAATTGAAGGGCATGGAAGGGGAAGTGTCAATGCCAGCGGCGCTAATGAGTGTAGAGCGAAAATGGTACGCCGGTGGCGCTAAATGATTGCTGAGTGACACTGAAATCATGTTATAAGCGATACGACGATTGCTCGTGGCGCTTGGATCGGCTGACACAAGCACCTTGCTAGAGCCACCTGTCCAAAAGCGGTCGGATAGGTTCCGGGAGAACCCCGAACCGCGTGGTGATCATTAGTCCAGATCGAAGCACGGATAGGGCGGCGCGAGCGCTATCTCGATAGGCACGGCGACCTCCCGATCTTTCCGGTCGAAGAGGTCGGGAAATCAGGCAACGGATGGGGACGACAAAGAGTTGTAGCGACTCGGAGCCTGTCCACCGCCTAGAAGACGGTCTCGGTCTCCGGGCTCTCTCTTCGACGACGGCCGTGGAGCAGCGTGAACGCTTTGCTCGGTATGATCTCTAGAACCCCGTTGTCTCGCCCAAGGAAGCCCGGCCGGTGGTTCCGGCGTGGCGCCTGGGGAACAGGTGGCGCAGTCGGTAGCCTGTCGCTACGCCATGCTCCGCATGGGCTCGTGGCACGATGTCGACGGTGATGAGGCCGTTGATGTTTAGCACTCCGAGTGCGGCCTTGATCCGGTGGGGACGCAGCCCCGCATAGGAGCGCATCTTATCGTACGTCAGCCATGCGATATTTTGTTCGGTGTCCCGCCGCGCGGCGATAGCAAAGTAGAGCTTTAGCGCGTCCAGTTCGGCCCGCTTGCGAAGATGAAAATCCTCGAACGCCATGATTGCGCCGACCCCGTCATAGAGCGGCTTGGCCGGCACGGCGGCCCATCGGTGGCCCTCCCCGTAGTTGGCGAGCCCCAACGTGCTGCGGCCGTCTGGCTCTCGCTGGACGATCCCCCGCTTCGCCAGAAGGTCTAGGCCGTCTGCGATCTTGGTGCGGCTGATACCGGTGGCGGTTTCTAGACCGTCATAGGTGAGCCGCGCGATTCCCGTGTCAGTGGCGGCGTGGTGCGCAATCGCGAGGAGGGCCATAAGCGCGGCCACCTCGGATGCACCGGCGCCGGGCTCCTTCGTTGTCCATCGGAAAGCGCGGAGACCGCCGTCCTCGATCCAGGTGGAGGGCAGCTTGGCCCAGTTCTTCATGGTCACTTGTCCGTCTCCTTCGAGAGGGCCTGCAGGACGACCCGGAGCGCAAGGCCGACGACGGCGATCGCGGCGAGCGCGATGAAGAGCGAGAGGGTGGTCGGGGGCACGGAGAGGAGGCTGGTGAGGAGGTCGTCAGGGGGCGTGGGCATGATGGATAGCCTTTCGGATTTCGCGTCGATGATGCGAAATTTGACGAAGAGGCCCAATCCTTTCTAGATACAATGCTCGAACGCTAACATTATTTTTTCACAAAAAGGCACAGTTTTTCAATATGATAGCTAAAAATTTTTAGTCCATATAGGACCCTATTTTAGTCCATGAAGCGTGCTCCGCGCACTGAACGGGTGGCAAAACCGGCTTCTAGCGGCCGTTCGCTCCTGCCGGCGCACCTTGAGAAAAGCCGACGTTCGTTGCTTCGTAGCATCTGCGAAAGAGGGCGCGAGGCGGGCCCTCGCCTGTGCCTGTCCTTACGGCCGGACCGCGGGACCACGCCGACCTTCAACGAACGGCAGTTTCCGATATGGGTCACAAACGGTCGTTTTTGTCCCCCCTGCCCTGCCCCACGGCAGATCAAGCTGTTGATAAGGACAAAAACCCCGGCCAAAACCTTTGGAGTTTTGGGACGTTTCTGGCATGCTTCCCAGCATGATCATCGGATATGCCCGCGTTAGCACAGACGACCAGAAACTCGAAGCCCAGACCGACGCCCTTGAGGTGGCTGGGGCCGAGCGCGTGTTCGCGGACAAGATCACTGGTTCGGCCAGGTCACGGCCGCAGCTCGACCAGATGATCAATCAGCTTCGCCAAGGCGATGTCGTGGTCGTCACCAAGTATGATCGGCTTGCCCGATCGTTGCGTGACCTTCTCGACATCGTGGAGACGATCCGGGAGCGCGGAGCAGGATTCCGATCCCTGGCTGAGGACATCGACACGACAACACCGGCAGGCCGTCTTGTCTTCCACGTCTTCGCCTCGATCGCGCAGTTCGAGCGCGAGCGGATATCAGAGCGGACCAGGGAAGGCCTACAGGCCGCCCGCAAACGTGGCCGGGTGGGTGGCCGTCCCCCTGCCCTATCGGCAGCACAGCGCGACGAGGTGCGCCGAATGCGGGACGAGGAAGGCCGCAGGCTTTCCGAGATCGCGCAGCTTTTCCATGTAAGCGTGAAGACTGTACGAAGGGCATAAGATTCAGAAGCGAACTGGCTATACATAGGGCTTCTTGATGCCTGCCTTCTCGCTCTCTTTGCGTACACTTTCGACATCAGCTATTTCAGTATAGTATGGTAGGCTGTCGGGGAAAAGTTGGTTCTGAGTGAAGATAGCTATTCTTTCGTAAGGCTCTCTCTTGTTGGAGAAGTGGCAATATATATGTGGGAATCCATAGTATTCGTCACCTTCAAAATCCACATCTTCGATATTCTCAAACGGGATCATTCCTAGCTGGATAGCCTTGATAGACACCGCTTCCAATTCCTTGTCGCCCTTGTCATGGTCCAAAATATCTAATACCCGAAATTTTGCGTCTCCCACTTGCAATAGACGGAGCCAATGGAAAGCAACTAGAATACCGCGATGGTAAGTCCCGACTAGACCAACTCGGAACCACGGTGATATTCCTTTAGATTTTTCTTCGATATCAGGGTACTGATCGACGCGCTTGACATCACGTATAATGACGTCAGAGCGAAGCTTCCGAGAAAAATGATCGCGAATGTGCTCGTCAAATATAGGCTTCCATTTCCGTCGGCGCGCGATCCGTTCCTCAGAGGAAAGCGGTTTTCTCCATCCGAAGACATCCTTGCCGAGGTTGTACAGCAGGTTGGGTAGCCAACCAAGGCCAATGTACTCTAACATTTTACCCCTCAACACCTGAGGAGTAATTATAATCACGGGCCATCAGTCGCTCCCAGGTCCATCGTGATGGTCTGCATAATCCTGTCGGTCTCGGACAGAATTTTTAGAATGCGCTGATAGTGCTTCACGTCCTCGAAGCTCAGCGCACGGCCCTTGCGATCTTTCAACCACTTCTGCGCGGGTTGATAGCCGCCGATGTAGAAATCCCATGACACTTCGGGGGCGTTGTCGAAGTGCTGGGTTTTGTTGACCCAGACCTTGCCCCCCTCAAAGCGCGCCTTGTCCACCACATTGTCACCCTCGCCCGTGAAGGGGTAAGGCGCATCGCCAATGGCAGCAGGCTCCATCAGGTGCAGTCTGCGAAGCTGCCCGCCCGCCTCCGCGACGGTCCAAAACTCGTCTGGCGTGGTCGGCCACGGGATGCGCGGGAAGTCTATTTTCAGAAAATCCGCGAAAGTGGCACGGTAGGCGGGGCAGTGCAAAGCACCATAGATGTAATCGAACGCCTTCATTTCATCGGGTACGCCATGCTCAGGGTGCTTGGCCAATTTCTTGAGCTTGCGCCATAGCTTGTCGTTAAAATTCGCGCGGCGGGTTTTGTCTAAGTCCTGCTCATCAGGGTAGAGGAACAAAGGGAATACTGCGCTCTGTGTGGTTCGTTCACCGCACTTCGTTTCCACAAGTTTGTCACTGACAAAGAAATGACTGCAAGTTCCCGACTTTTCGCTTCGTGCTGACACTAGGGCGATATTGTTGTCTGTCAGCATATGGCGCATCGTTGAGCGGGCTGTAGTCCATACCACGCTATCATGGTAAATAATTTTACGCTCATCAAATGGTCTATAGCTGATATCTTCGATGAGGGAATTTAGGTCGCTTTCTGCCGCCAAGTTCCTTCTTGCTTTAGAAATGTCCCATCCCTTCTTCTCCTTAATATTGAGCCTTATACAGAGTTCACTGTTGCTTAGGTCAGGGTTTCCAGAAAACTTTTTCGCCCGCTTTACTAGCTGAGCGGGGTCTTCCGATATGCTGAACCCATCGCGGGCAGTAATAACCCCCGAAGAATAGAGCGGGAACCACTCCGCAAGGCTTGGATATTGTTGTCTGTATTCGTCGAAAGCTGGACCCGACGGATGAAATGTATAGTTTGGGGCAATTGCCTTGCAGTCTGTCCACTCAATGTCTGTGACACTAGCTTCCTCAAGGGACTTATACTTACTTTTCCGTGTTCCCCATAGCTCAGAAAAATATGCTTTGCCCTTGTCTTTTTTCTTTTTTTGGCCTGGCCTGCGAACGGCAATTATGATGGCAACACCTTGTTTAATATCAAAAACATTTTGATCTATCCCACCTGTTGGGGAAACCTCTCGTATCTCGCTGTTGCCATGAAGGTCGATGACTCTCACATCATGGAAGGTTTCGAGAAGATGCGCTCGCAAACCTCGAAATGAGCTACTTTTGAGGTATCCGTGGCTTGTGATGAACCCCAAAACACCAAATCCGTTAGATGATATTAGACGTTCTGACAGTGAAAGGAATTTTATGTAATCGTTGTTTATGTTCTTCTCGAATTGAAGCATGCCCTTCTCTTTTATGGGCACACCATCAACCGAGCGATACGCATCTACTAGTGAAACCTGTTCTGCTGTCAGGTTTCCAGACATAATGCTGTAGGGTGGGTTCCCGACAACGCACATGATGGGCATGTCGCGCTTGATGGTGTTTGCGCCCTTGGCCTCGCGGCTGAGCCATTGCGTGAAGGGCAAGGTCTGGTTGGCTGGCTCGCCTTCCTCAAGGCTGTTAGTCAGGTAAACTGACAGGCGTGGCGGTGCCTTCGCGGGCTTATAGCCCAGCTCGGTCAGTATCATGTCGAGCTTCATGTGGGACATGGCATAGGACGCCATGAGCAGCTCGAATCCGTGCAAGCGTGGGATAAGGTCGTCCTCGATGTACTTCGACCACATGGCGGGGGCGATGCCCTGAACACGCGGGGCAATCTGCTTGATGACTTCCGCAAGGAAGGTGCCTGTCCCTGTCGCGGGGTCGAGGATTTGGACGCGGTGAACCTCTTTCTTGATGGTGACGGGCTTACCCCTTTTACCGATTTCACCCGTTTCCCAGTCGATAACCACCTTGGACGTGTCGGCCAGCCCGTCCGCTAGGCCAAACTCGGTCTGCAACACTTCATCGACTGCGCGAACAATGAAATTCACCACAGGTTCGGGCGTGTACCAGACACCACGGGCCTTGCGCTTGGCAGGGTTATAGGCGGCAAGGAACGTTTCGTAGAAGTGCAGGAAGGGGTCTCTTTGGCCTGTCAGCTTGCCGAACCCTTCCATGAGCTTGGCCACGTCACAGGCGCGGAACACGCGGGCAAGGTCGTCGATAATCCACGCGATGCGGTCGTCGAGGTCATAGCCCGCAACGTAGGTGAACAGGCTTCGCAGGAACGGGTTGGACTTCGGCAGAAGCTCAAGCGCCTCTTGGCGGCTGAACGTATCCAGTGTCGTGTCGTGCAGGCGGGCGGCAAACAAGCCGTAGGCGATGGTTTCGGCGTAGATATCCGCGAAATCGTTCGCCGTGATATCGTGGATGAGGTTTTCCTTGAAGGCGTTGTACTGGGCAGAAAGTTCGGTCTGAACGTCCTTGTCCTCGGCCAAGGTGCGGAACAACACGTCCTTAATCAGATTGGCCTTACCTGCCATGCGCTCGGCCAGCTCGCGCGGGCTGGTGATGGTCTGGGGCCTCTGGGCGATGAAATCGCGCAGCAGGTTTTCGAGGGCGTCAAACTCTTGCGGGCGCGGCTGCACACCCATGACAAAATCGGCAATCCGCACAGACGCGATAAGCTCGCTGTCCCTGTAGAAATCCCATTCAAGGCAGTTGGTGTAGATGAGGTTCGGCAGAGCGGCCCGATAGCGTTCTTGCTGGTCCTTGTTGCTCCCTTTCAGACCGCGAATCCCGATATCAATATCTTTGGCCTCAACATGGCCGATGACGATATCGCCCTGTGAAACGATGAAATCAGGCGCGCCGCACTTCACCCGCTTTGGTTCATTCAGGGCCGTAATATCCTCGGCAACCGATGACAGAAGGTTTTGGAGTGCGCTACGGTACGAGTGTTCCGTTGCCGCGCCGGTTTGGTAAATCGAGGAAACCTCTGTCAGAAAACCTTGTATGTTCAATTATTTGTTCCCTCAATTATTACTTGTAAAGCGTTCCATATTCGAACCCGGTGAAAACGGGAAATTTTGCACAAACCCACATTTGTGCATTTACGGGTCGCGATGTGTCTTGCCGGATGGATAGCCCACAATGATCCCTGTGGCCGGATCGACGATCTTCTCGATGTCGTTTTGAAGGCCCTGTGTGCGGATCATCGCGAAGATGCGGATTTCCGTGTTTGGACAAACTTCGCGCAGGAGCTCTGCGCATGCAAAGCTCGTCCGGCCCATGGTCAGCACATCATCCACGATCGTGATCTTGTCAGGAACGAAAAACGGCCGTTCAGCCTCGATACTCTCCATATGCACCGGCACGAGTGGCCTCTCCGCCGCCAGTGAGTTTGATGAGCGTGGTACGGCCCTAGTTCTTCTCAGGTAGGGTTGTACTTCCTGGCCGAAACCCTGCCCGTGGAGCACGTCACAGATGACCTTCGCAGGCCAAAGAGCGCCCTCAGGAAGCGGTGCAGAGCGTGGCACCGGCACAAGGGTCACATCAGGACCGAGGAATGGGCGCAGGATGTCTGCCTTGGCGTCTTGGAGGTGCGGGACGGCCGAGCCGATAACATCGACCCTGCCCGCCTTTATCGCACCGCATGCCTTTCGTGACTTTACCGCTAGTTCCGAGCTGCCGCGTGGGGAGTAGTTGGCGAATGTGCCGTACTCATAGCTCAAAGGCACGCACACCCCCGGCTGTGTAGTTCGGGATATCGAGCAGGATATCCGGTAGGTCTTCGCGGCGCAGGATTTGTGCACCGTACTCGATGAGTTGCTTCGGCCAGGTCAGGTTCGGATTGGTGGCAACATTCTCAAGAAGGTAGAGGTCGCGGCCGAGCCGGATCGCTTCCCAACCCTGGTGGCGCGTTCCGCTCTTCTCGCTCGCCTCGATCACGATCGTCGCATCGCAGATGAGCGCCATCGTCCGGTTGCGGCGCGGAAAGTTCTCACCCCGGCCTGGATAACCTTCCGGAAACTGTGAAATCGCCAGGTGGTCGCGCTTGATCTCTTCGAGAAGGCCCGCGTTCTTGGCCGGATATGCTTTTGAGAGCGGCGTGCCGAGCACGGCAATGGTGCGCCCACCCTCTTCAATAGCCGTGCGGTGCGCCACCGCGTCGATCCCTTCGGCCAGGCCGCTCACCACGATGATGCCTTGCTGAACCAAAGCCCGTGTGACTGCCTTCGCACGCTTGATGCCGTCCGGGGTTGCTTTGCGGGAGCCGACAATCGCCACGCGCGAGCCTTCGGTCAGAAGCGACGTATCCCCCGCCGTGTACAACACGTCCGGGGCATTTTTCTCTTCGACCGGACCTAACGGCCCAAGGGCTTCTCTCGTTCTCAGCTCTGCGTGCATTATCGATTTGCGGTGATCTCGCTTAACTCACCGCCCTCCCCATTGTTTTTACAACACAAATTTGCCTTGCACAATAATATTCACAAACCCACATTTGTGCTTTTGTTCATTGGCGGGCTATGCCTGCTTCATCTTCGAGCTCTTGCGTGCGCTTCTCGATGAAGGCTTGCAGCTCTCCAACCATCTTCCGGTTCGTCGCGCTACACGCCGTTTTGAAACGCGTGTGCAAGCTGGCCGGAAGGTCCAGACTCAGACGCTTGGTCGGCTCATCCGGGACGGGCTTCGCTGCCCGCCTTGTATCGTGTCCTGCCCCGCCGCGCTCAAACGCGAGAATTTGGTCATCCGTTGGCTGCTGTTTCGGCTTCGGAGCCGTTGAAAACGTCTTCTTCGACATATCCTTCAATCTCTTTCGTTAGTTGTTCGATCTCGCGGGCGGCATGGCTATCGCCTGCCCACTCGAAAATCGTTTGCCCCATGGTCATGCCTTCCGCGAAGGCGACCCGCTGCTCGATCTCGCTTTCCAAGATCGGCAAGCCTGCCTCGGCCGCCATGTTGCGAATATCTCGGCCGATCACCGTTTTCCCTATTTTGCGGGACACCACAAACCCACATTTTATGTGGGGTTTAAATTCCAGCGCCTCCGTCACCTGCCGGACCGTCAGATCTGAGGCCCAGGTTGAAAGCCCGGAGGGCTCGATCGGCAGAGCGACGAAGTCGGACGCCGCGATACACGACCGGGCGATCTCTTCCGCATGCGGCGGCCCATCAATCACCGTGTGGTCGTAGTCATAAGACAGCTTGAGCGCATCCCGCGCCATGTTGGCCCGCGCCATGCTGACGACCTGGAAGGGTGCATCTTCGCGCAGGCTCGCCCAGGTGGTGGCCGAGCCCTGTTTGTCCGCGTCGATCAGCAATACCCGATGGCCCTGGCGTGCCAAGCAGCCCGCCACATTCACCGAGAGGGTGGTTTTGCCCACGCCGCCTTTTTGGTTCAGGAACGATATGATCATGAGTCAACTCCACCACATTAGTGGGAACGCGTAAAGCCACAAACCCACATTTGTGCTTTTAGTTGCGATAAGCGCCGCGCTTCTTGCAGAAGGCGAGGAAGTGCTTATCCGCATCCTTCACGTCGATGGCCTTGTCATGCACCCATGACCGCCACTCGCTTTCTAGCACGTAGATATCCCAGCCAGGCGCGAGCCGTCGCGCCTCATCATGCGTATCGGCCTTGTTGAATCGCAAAGCCTGGAAGGGCAGGGCGATCACCGCTTCGCCCTCCTTCGGGAGAAAGACAACATTGTTGCCTTCAATACTCATCACATAGTCGGGGAGGTGATGGTGCACCGCGTCATCTTCAATAATCTTTGAGAGCAAACGGCGGAACTCCTTCGTGGTTGAGCCCGAACCACACTTGTCGCGCAGCAACTCGATCCCGCATTTCCACTTCGGTTGCGCCCCGCAATGCTTGCGCGCCAACTCGTACAGCCGCCGTTCGAGTGGCTTGCGAAGGAGGAAGTATTCCTTGTTCAGGGTGAGGACATGATTGTTTTCGATCGCATCGAACACCCAGTCCGAGAGCGTGATCTCGACATCCTGCATCCGGCCGTCGCGCGTCTCCCGCACGATCTCGGCCGCCTCAATCAGACCAAAGACGCGGAAATATTCCTTGCCGCCTTGGCGGATGTTTGTCTCGATTTGCGTCCCCTGTAGCCGTCTCAGCGCGTCTTTAAGCAGCTTGTAGCCTTCACCGGACGTGCGCCGGTTCGTGGCCACCAGCAAATCGTGGGCCTTGAACCGCAGGGTGCGACTCACCGATCGCCCTTCATTAAGCGCGGCCATACACTGGCTGATACAGTAGATCAGCACGTCGCGGTCATGCACGGTGGCCAGCCCATAACGTGATGGCGACACTTCGATAAAGTTCTCGCCGTTCTGGTAGCGCCGTGGCTTCATGTCCGGCTTGGTCGATAGGGTGAAAACGGGGTGTTCCATCGAAGCCATGTCACCCTTCGGCACGGCATCCACGATGTCACAGACGAACAGGTCTTTCTGCGGATGACGATCAGGCAGCAGCGGAGAGCGTGAATTCGTCATTCCACACACCACCGGACCAAGTCTTGGTTCGTCATTTCACACACCATAGGACACTATCGTCATTTCACACACCGTTCGTCAAGATTCGTCATTTCACACACCAAGCTACCTGTGGATAACTTTCGCCAGGCCTCGTCATTTCACACACTAGAATTCGTCATTCTACACACCAA
>NZ_CP115773.1 GCF_027912835.1 Paracoccus sediminicola | reverse complement strand
TTTACACACCGAGCGACTAAAGAAAACTATATATTTCAGTTGGATAGAGGCAATCACTCAGGGCGTAACACAGATTCTAACACATATTTAACACCCAGAATGGCGCGTTGAATTGACCCGCAGCGCCCCAGATTCTGTTCAACGCTGGTAGAACACGCAGGCGTTGACGCCCTCTGTTGTGGCCGTCCATGTCGCCCCGAGGACAGCGCATGTGGAGGGGGTGCTGGCTAAGAAACGGGGCAGGGCGACGGTCATCGCCAAAGCCAGAACGAGCGCACCCAGACCGAACCAGGGCCAGTAGGATTTCCAGCGCTCCAGCCTTTCTTCCCGGTCCCGGATATTGCGGAGAAGGTTGCCGCGATCCTCGCTGGCCTGATCGAGGACGGCAGCCGTCTTGTTCGTTCGCAGGTCCAGATGATTGACCGTGCGGTCGAGACGCTGGAGCGTGTCCAAGAGGCGCGCCTCGACGGCCTGTCCGATCCGGTCGCCGAACCCGGCGGGATCATTCTGGCTCTGCACGGTCACGGCCGCTCGCCGCGCCTCGTTCGCCGCCGTGGTCGCACGGTTGATCGCCTTGGTCTGATCCTCCACTTGGTCGGACAGGTTCAGCGCCAGGCTCGCCAGCCGGTCGAGCGTTTCGCGCAGCTCATCGTCGGAGAGGGCAGGGAGGTCGGGCTGGTCAGACATGGGCGGTTTCCTTTTCGGGGTCAGGCGTCCTGCGGGACGAACAGCCTCTTGAACTCGGGGTCGGCGTAGTAGCGCAGCTTTTGGGCGAGGGCCGAGGGTTGGCCCTGAACGCGCAGAAGCTGCAACTCGGGCGGCATCTGCATGATTTCATCGGGGGTCAGCAGATCGCGGCCCGTGAGGTTGTTGGAGAAGCTGGGGCTGTCGCCCGGCTTGTAGCTGTCCGTCTGGAAGCCCGTGGTTTCCTGGCCGATCATCTGGCTCAGCCATTTGGCGGTCTCGAAATCATTCACGCCGAAGACCTGTTGCACCCCGGCATTGGCAATGAAGGTGCCCGCGCGTTCGCCGTAGAGGTCTTTGAGCTGGCTCATGTCCTGCAGGATGGGCCAGAGCTGGAGGCCATAGCCCGCCATCAGTCCCATGGCGCGCTCCACAGCCTCCAGACGGCCCAGAGCCGCAAACTCATCCAGCAGGAAGAGGGCAGGGGCCTTGAGGCGCTGAGAAGCGCCCTGAGCGCCTACAGAGGCCTCAGCGTCCCGTGCGATGTCCTGGAGGGCCTGAGAGACCAGGAGGCGCAGCCAGCGGCTGTAGGCGTCCATCCGGTTCGGTGGCAGCACCAGAAACACCGAGGTGATCCGGTGGCGCAGATCGGAGAAGTGGAAATCCGACCGCGACGTGACTTTGGCAATGCGCGGGCTGTCCAGAAAGTGCGTGTGGCGCTGTGCGTTCGACAGGACCGAGGCGGCTTCGCGATCCGCCTTGCCAAGGAAGCGGTTGGCGGCGCGGGCAATCAGACCACCCGCCGCATCGCTGTCCTGCATCAGCTCCAGCAGCGCGCGCAGCTTTTCCGGGGGCAGGGTGAGATATTCCCGGACGGTGGCCAGGCAGCGCCGGTCGCGGTCCTCGTGGCAGACGCAGAACATGATCAGCCCGCCAAGGATGGCTTTGGCTTCCTCGTTCCAATGCGCTTCCGTCACCTGTCCCGGCGGGTCCATCACCAGCGCCACTGTCAGGGAGGCCGCATCCTCGCCCAGATCGAGGCTGTCCGGCGTCAGCCGGTCGAGCGGGTTGTAGGCGGCGGATGGCATCCCCGAAACGTCGAAGGGATCGAGGACATGGGTGGTCCCGAACCGCCGCCGGGCTTCCCCGGCGATCCGGGCATTCTCGCCCTTGGGGTCGATGACCAGCACCGAGCGTTCAACTGCCAGCAGGTTCGGGATCACCGTGCCGACGCCTTTCCCGGCCCGCGTCGGGGCGAGGGTGATCAGATGGGCGGGGCCGTCATAGCGCAGCAGCCGCCCGGTCCCCGGATTGCGCCCGATCAGGAGGCCGTCATTCCCCTGAAGCTTCTTCAGCTCCTTACGGCTGGCGAAGCGGGCCGAGCCGTGACTGTCGCCCGTCAGACCGAAGAAGGCATCGGCCCCGGAGGTCTTGCGCCAGTATTGGAACCCGAAGACCGCGCCGATGAAGACAGGTGGCGCGATGATGATCCATTCCCAGGCAGAGTGACCAAGCGGAGGTCCGAAGGCTGTCATGGCCACGACGCCCCCGATGATGAACCCGATCATCGCGCCAAACAGGACGGCCCCGATCATCCAGCCCAACAGGATGGGCGTGAAGATCAGCCGACCGAAGAACCGGAACAGTCCGTCAAAGAGGCGGATCACGCCCCGCATCAGGACGGCGTTTCCGGGTCAGAACTGGACGGGGCAGGGGAGGGGGCATCCCAATCCGCGAAGGCCTTGCGGTCCTGTTCGCGGGGGAGGTTGCGGATCAGCCGGTCGAGCATGGCGGCGGCACTGGAATCCCTTTCCGCCAGATCGAGGAGCGCCCCGCCCAGGATCACCTTGCGCCGCGTGTCGAGTTTACGCTGTCTGGTGCTTTCCCGGTTCTTCAGTGCCTGAAGACGGGCCTTGGCCTGGGCATATCGTTTCTCGGCGCGTTCAAGTTCTGTTTCTGCCAAATCTCTACCCTCGCCACCAAACATTCTTGTGGTTGAAGTTGTTCTTGCCAGATCAACCGATAGCGCTTACCCGTAGGCCTGTAAAGGACAAGGGCGCACTTATGCAAACTCTCCACCTGCGGTTCCGAGATTTGCGTGCGATCTCCTTGAGGCAGGGCCTCAGCCGATTGCGAACTCCGTCCGACGCGAAGCGCGCCGGAATGAAAGGCCTTCCCGGCCTCTCAAACTCTCCAGGGCCAACTTTGGCAGTTGGATCGCGTCCCGCAATGTCGCGCCAACGTCTCGCCCGATGCCCCACGGTGGGGGCCGGTCTGCCGCTGGCGTCTCCGTTGCGGGAGGTTCGTGTCATCGGACCTGACGGTGCCGACACGAACCGGGTTTGCCCCCGGCAAACCGCCAGTGATCTGTCCCCATATCCCGCCCCCCACGAGGCTGGGGATCTGGGGGCAGATCACTGGCAAGCCCGCGCCTCAGAGGTGCGCTGCACCCCTTCGTCCGGGCTGTCTTTTCCCCTCCGGCCCCAGCGTTGTGGGGCGCAGGCCTTCGGGAAAAAGACGGCTGACCCGGTGTCCCATGTCGGGGCGTTGATCCGGCTCAGCAGCGGCGCGCGGTCGTGTTCGCGTCCCGGGCGAGGGGAGGGGGCATGGCCAGCTACCACCTCTCCGTGAAGACGATCAAACGCAGCGCCGGGCGCTCTGCCACGGCGGCAGCAGCCTACCGTGTCGGCGAGCGCATCGAGTGCCAGAGGGAAGGCCGTGTCCACGATTACACCCGCAAGCAGGGCATCGAGGAGACCTTCATCCTGGCACCGAAAGACGCCCCGGACTGGGCCACGGATCGCTCCCGTCTCTGGAACGAGGTTGAGGCCAGCGAGACCCGCCGCAATTCCGTCACCGCCCGCGAATGGGAGCTGGCGCTGCCGTCCGAGATCAGCGACGAGGACCGCTCGCAGATCACCCGCGACTTCGCCCAGGAGCTGGTCAACCGCTATGGCGTGGCCGTCGATGTGGCGATCCACGCACCGCACCGGGAAGGCGATCAGCGCAACCATCACGCCCACGTCCTGACCTCCACCCGCAAGCTGGAAGCCGAAGGCTTTACGACCAAGACGCGCGTTCTCGATTCCGCCAAGACCGGCGGCGTCGAGATCGAGCAGATGCGCGGGCTTTGGGCCGAGCTGCAGAACCGCGCATTGGAGCGGGCAGGGGAGGTGGAGCGCGTCGATCATCGGTCGCTTGAGAAGCAGCGTGACGCCGCGCAGGAGCGTGGCGACAAGCTGTCCGCTGAGGAGCTGGACCGCGACCCCGAGCTGAAGCTGGGACCGGCGGCCAATTCCATGGAGCGGCGGGCGAAGTGGATGGCCGAGCGCCAGGGCCGGGAATACAAACCTGTCACCGAACGCGGGGCCGTGGTCCATGCCGCGCGCCAAGCCCGCGCCGCGTTCCGCGAAATGCGCGCGCGGCTGGAACTGGCGCGCGAGACCTACGGCATCGAGCGCGAGGCCCGGCAGGGCCGCGTCTCTGCCGGTCTGGCGGCGCTCAGGGCCGCGACCGCGAAAGATCGCGACCGAAACCCGGATGACTTCCGGGAGCGGTTGGCGCGCGTCGTGGGCCGGTCAGAAGAGCAGGACGACACGCCGAAGCCGGAAGGTCGCAATTACGCGCGCGAGCGGCTGAAGGAAATCATGGAGAAGGACGGCGGGCGCGACGGTCAGGCGGCGGTTCACAAGCTGGACGGTCACAGCGAGTATGGTCTGGGCGAGGACACAGGGCGCGAGGCGCGCAAGCCATCCGTCAACGAGCGCCTAAAGGACGTGCTGAACAAGCCGCGCGAGCGGCTGGAGATCGAGGATGAGCGCGAACAGGACCGCGGTGACGACGAGAATGAAAACACGCGGGACAGGGATCGTGGCGAAGGTCACAGCCTGTGACGTAACCCGGTGAAACGACAGAGGAGACTGATCGGATGTATGAAGTATTCAACGTGGGCAAGACGATCTTGCTGGATGGAAAGCCACTTTCGCTTGTGACGCTCGCAGGTGTTGAAAGCTGGATCGAGAAGGGCATCCCGCACAGCTATCGCTACGACCAGATGCGCGATCCCCTCGACGGCCAGATGAAGTACCGCTGCATCTATGAGAAGGAAGGGGCGGATGTTCCGTTTGTGCTAGTCAATAGTCCCACCAGCGGCGACGGGCGGGTGATCCTGTTCGATCAGAAGCCGGATCAGCCACCAGTGTTCGGCTAACGCTGGTAAGCGATTTGATTGACTGAGGCCTCTGGCTTCACTCTCAAAGAGCAACGGTAGTAGTGTTCTGGACATCGTAAATGTTTTCTGAGAATGCAGACGAGAGGCGGTGGTCTAGTAGCGCAGTTATTATCTCGGAGCACGTTTCGGGCGTTGGAACAATCAAACCGGTATCGTCAAAATTTATATGGAATCCGAAGTGAACGTGATTTTCCCTTAGACGCTGCATAAAATCAACGTCTTTATAGTGACCTTTTTGACGAATGGCTTGAGCGCGTCGAAGCTGAATCTTGTTGTTTCGAATGTGCGCGTCGAGATGCTGCATGTCTGAGAATATACCGGAGAAATCCGGCTCTGCTTTCAGGTCGTCGAATTCAGTAATGTGAGCTTCCTTATACCTGAGTATGGACTCGAATTGTCTCTTTCCGCCCACTAGTAGCTCGTTACCTACCACGAAGAAATTGACGCCGTCGTGGATGTCAAATCTTGGGGTGTCGTCAACCGTGAGCTCGTGTTCCTTCATGATGAGGGTAGACCGGAGAGATTTTCTGTGTCGGCTTTTCCAGGATTTATCTGCCTGGCGAACGGCGAAAATAACAGTGTCTCCGTGCACAGCCTTTATGGCGTAGAATGTTGTGTTTATAAGGTCCTTTTCTCTTCTGGCGCGGTTGCCTTCGGTTTCCTCCCCTGCGGCTCCCGTTACCACATGTGCGTACGTCTCATCTGTTCCGATTCGAAGCACGCTGGCCTCATTGTTTTCGGCAAGAAGGCTGTACTCCAGAACCTCTTCAATGCGATTTCTTTCGTTGGAAAACGCATCCTTCAGCTTTTGATCAACTGCGGCGTCCGTCTGAACCCACTTTCCTGTGTAAACAGGTGCTTCCGTAGCGGGACCTCTTGGCCCTTTGAATACCCATAGAACGATGTGTGCTTCATCGATATTGAAGGCTTTTAGATCGTCGAGTGCTGCCATCTTTCGTCCGTTACCTCGTGTTTTTGATAATTACTACATCTTGGATTATAGCATGGGTATACTGGGTTTCTGGTTTCAGCGCTCCACTTGAAAGGGCGCGGCCCTGGTGGACGGTTTCGCTTCCTGGAAAGCGATAAGATATTTCGTGCAGTCTCCAGCCGAAAGCTATAAATATTGGATTTAGTAGTATCTGCCCGGAGCGGTGTGTGATCCAGAACATCCATAGAAGAAAGACAATCAGGCCGACAAATTTTCCGGCTTGCTGGTAGTCTAGGCTCATGAATGAAACCACGTACGGCAGAGTATAGCTCATCAATTCTGCTGGAATATACTTTGTGCTTATTATGTTGATGGGATTTTTGGGTTTTGTGCTGGTCAGTGTGTATATGGCGATACCAAAACAAACAAAAGATGTCAGGAAGATAGGTAAGGAAAAATATGGCTTGCTCAGCGCTGGAATCCAGCCGCAGCTTTCGTTCCAGAAGCTCCAACAACATATGTGGTAATTGCCGTAGTCTACATCCTGTACTAACAGAATGAGTCCTAGCGGTAAGTATGAGCCAAGAAAGATGGCAAAGGATGTTAGGAAGCGGAATTGCAATTTTCTACCAGATATTCGTTTGATCTGATGCTACACATGCCTTTAATTTTTGGCCAGCGATCTTCTGCCCGGGTAATCCTCCCCGTTTTAACGGGGCGCGACCGTAGAACTCACGCGGCCATTTTCAGCTTCATGGCGGGTGTAACGCCGCCGATGCCCATATTCGGGCGTTCGTTGTTGTAGGTCCATAGCCATTCGGTGGCGATCTGCTGCACCTCCTCGATGGTTTCAAAGATGTAGAGGTCGAGCCATTCGTGGCGGACCGTCCGGTTGTAACGCTCGACATAGGCGTTCTGCTGCGGCTTGCCGGGCTGGATGTATGTCAGGGCGATGCCCTGCTTCTCGGCCCAGGTCATCAGCGTGGAACTGACGTATTCGGGGCCGTTGTCGACCCTGATCGCCAGGGGCTTTCCGCGCCATTCGATGATCTGGTTCAGGGAGCGGACGACCCGTTCGGCGGGCAGCGAGAAGTCGACCTCGATCCCCAGGCCCTCGCGATTGAAGTCGTCTAGCACGTTCAGAAGCCGGAATTGCCGCCCGTCGGCCAAGCGGTCCGCCATGAAATCCATCGACCAGACCAGGTTCGGGGCATCCGGCACGGCCAGTTCCTCGGGCTTCTCGCGCTTCAGCCGTCGCCGCGGCTTGATGCGCAGGTTCAGCTCCAGTTCGCAGTAGATCCGGTGAACCCGCTTGTGGTTCCAGACATGTCCCTTCACGTTCCGCAGGTGGAGGAAGCACAGCCCGAACCCCCACGTCTTGTGGACATTGGTCAGCCCCACCAGCAGGTCGGCGATCATCTCGTTCTCTTCGTCGCGCCTCGGACTGTAGCGGAAACAGGTCTCGCTGACGCCGAACGCGCGACACGCCAGCGCGATGCTGACACCCTTCGTCGCCACCGCCTTCTCGGCCAACTCCCGGCGTCGAGCTGGCCGCGTCACTTTTTTCCAAGAGCCTCTCGAAGCAGGTCGGCCTGCATGCTGAGATCGGCAAACATGCGCTTCAGCCGCCGGTTCTCGTCCTCGAGGGCCTTCATCTGGCTCATCATGGACGCATCCATGCCGCCATACTTGGCCCGCCACTTGTAGAACGTCGCGCTGCTGATCCCATGCTCGCGGCACAGCTCGGGAACGGGCATCCCGCCCTCAGCCTGGCGCAGCACGCCCATGATCTGGGCTTCGGTGAAACGGCTCTTCTTCATCGGAATCTCCTCGTCCATCCTGCCGAGAAAATTCTACTTCTGCATCCCCTTAACCATGGGGAGGATTACCGGCCAGCCGAATTTTCAGTTACAGTACCTGAGAGGATGGGCGATGTTCTGAATGTCGCCCCTAGATAAATCGCGTCCCGCATTGGCAGGGTTTATGCAGTGACAATTTCCATTGATGACCTCCGTGCCTTTCGCGAAATCGCCCGCACGCGCAGCTTTTCACTGGCGGCGGACAAGCTTCTGGTGACCTCTCCGGCGATCACCCGGCGGATCAAGAAGATGGAAGAGCTGATCGGCGAGCCGCTGTTTGAGCGGACCACCCACATGGTGCGCCTGAGTCCGGCCGGAGAAGAGTTGTTCCCCCGTGCCGAGCAGCTGCTGCGGGAATTCGATGCCTTTGAAACGGTGGCCATGACCATGTCCGGCAACCGGTCGACCACGATCCGCTTTGCCAGCGTGACCAGTGTCGCCGGATCGGTCCTGTCACAGATGCTGGCCGATTTCCACGACCGCTTTCCCGCCTGCCGGTTCGATCTGCAGGACGGGCACGGCACCATCGTTCACCGGCTGGTCGAAGAGCAGGTTGTCGAATTCGGCATCGGCACGCGGCCTGCCCCCGGCTCTAACCTGAACTTCGACCACCTGATCGACGATCCGATTGTCGCCGCCGTGCCGAGGTCGGACCCCCTGTTTGCCGCTCAGGCCCTGGACTGGACCGAGGTTGCGCAGCACGACTTCATGATCCTCAAGGGCGAATCCTCGTTCTTCGGGCATGTCGAGCTTGAGCTGCGCCATGCCGGGAAACCGATGCCGCCGGGCATTCGGGTGCGCGACGTCTCGACCCTGCTGGGGTTTGTCGAACAGGGCGCTTCGCCGATCATCGTGACCGGGCTGATCGCCAGCCGCTGCCGCGGACCGGGGGTCAAGGCCATCGCGATTGCCGATCCGGTCCTTTACAACGCGCTCGGCATCGTGACCTATCCGAACCGCCAGCTCAGCACTGCCGCAGCCGATCTTGTGGCCCATATCCGCGAGGCCCTGCCCCGGCTGCACAATGACATTCTGGATCGAATTCAGACCGGATGAAGCAATCTGATAGTTATTTTGACTGACAACAGATTGATTATTATTCAGTTCAAATTACTTCCCTGCCGGATATTATCCTGAGATCGGCGCAGGTCAGTGGAGGACTGCATCGCGTCCGAGGAAGACGCAAGGGAGGAAACATGAAACTATTCGCTTCGGCGGCGCTGGCCGCTATCGTGTCGGCCGCATCGGTTGCCGCGCAGGACCATACCATCGACGTGTCGCTCGATACCGGACCGACGCACCTGCGCAACGTTCTGGTGCACGACATCGCCAAAAAGATCGAAGAGGCCTCGGAGGGGCGGCTCAAGTTCAACTTCTTCGAAGGCGGGTCGCAGTATAACGACCGCGACGTGACCACCGCGCTCGCTCAGGGTGCCATCGACATGGCGATGCCCGGTCACTGGAACCTTGCCCGCATCGTGCCCGATTACAACGTGCTCGGCCTGCCGATGTTCTACGGCCTCCCGCGTGAGGATCAGTACAAGGCCACCGACGGCGAAACCGGTGCCGCGCTGGCGAAAGAGACCGAGGAAAAGCTGGGCGTCGTCGTTCTGGGCAACTGGATGGACCTCGGCTTTGGCGCGATGTTCTTTACCGAAACCGCAGTCGAGGTGCCCGAGGACATCAAGGGGCTCAAGATGCGGTCTCCCGGCGGCGCGGTGGTCGTCGCCCGGTTCGAGAAATTTGGCGCGACTGGCGTCTCGATCCCCTTCCCCGATGTACCGCAGGCGCTGCAAAAGGGCACCATCGACGGCCTGATGAGCACGTTTGAATCGGTGCGTTCGGCCAAGCTGTGGGACAGCGGGTTGAAGCACTCCTATTCCGATTATCACGCCTTTTATCAATACGTTCCCTTGGTCAGCGCCAAGGCCTGGAATGACCTGCCCGCCGATCTGCAAGAGATCATGCGCACCACCTGGAACGAAGGTGTGGCCGAGGCCCGCGAGGCCGCAGCCGAAGCTCAGGCCAAGGCGGCAGAAGAGGCGGCGAGCCACGGGATGACGAACATCTCGGCGGCCGAAGCCGACCTCGATGCGCTGCGTGCCGATCTCATGGCCGATCAGGACCGTCTGGCCGAAGAACTGCGGGTCGATCCCGCGATCGTCGCAACGGCGCAGAAAGACCTCGCCGAGTGAACGCGCGCCGCAGCCCCGAAGGGGGCTGCGGACACCGATGCACTCTGGCTGATGGAAGCGACCGATGAACCGAATAGTGAAAGCGCTGAGCCGCTTTGAAACCCTTGTCATGGGCTGTGTCGCAGGCGTGGCGATCCTTCTAGTCGTCTACGAGGCGCTGGCCCGCTACCTGGTGCCGTCGATGCTGACGGACTGGGGCGGCGAGGTGATCATCTACCTCATTGTCAGCGCCGTGCTGATCGGCGGCGGGTCCCTTGTGACCCAGGGGCGTCACGTCCGCGCTGATCTGTTCATCCGCATGGTGCCCGATGCAGTGCGCCGGACCGCCGACGTGGCCTCGCTGATCGCGGGTCTGGTCTATTGCGGCATCGTCGCGCGCTATGGCATCGACATGGTCGCCTTTGCCCGCATGATCGACATCCGCTCGGACAGCTCGCTGCAGTTCCCGCAATGGATCTTCTATATCGTCGTGCCGCTAGCCTTTGCCTCGATGGCGCTGCGTTATGCGCTGCTGCTGTGGCAGGTCATCTTTCGCGGCGCCGATCCCTATCCTTCGGAGGCCGGGCATCAGCAATCCGCCGGGTCCCCCGCCGTGCAGGAGGGTCTCTGATGTCCCCGATCGCCGCCCTTTCCGGGTTTCTCGCCCTGCTGGTCGCAGGCTTTCCCGTCTTCCTCGTTCTCGGGATCGTCTCGCTGGTGCTCTTTGCCGCCGAAGGCCGTCCTATGGTCGCCCTGCCGCAGCTCTTTATCGACCACCTGAAATCCGACACGCTGGTCTCGGTGCCCTTCTTCGTGATCGCCGCGACCTTCATGCAGCGGGGTGGCATCGCCAAGGCGCTGGTCGATTTCGCCTATAGCTGGATCGGCGGCGTGCGCGGCGGCATTGCCCTGGTCTGCGTGCTGGCCACGATGGTCTTTTCGGCGATCTCCGGCTCGTCGGTTGCCACCGCTATGGCCATGGGGACGCTGCTGGTCCCGGCCATGCGCGACACCGGCTATGACGAAAAGTTCGCGCTCGGGGTTGTGGCTTCTTCGGGGACGCTCGGCATCCTGATCCCGCCCTCACTGGCGATGATCCTCTTTGCCGTGGTCGCCGGGGAAAGCGTGCCGCAGCTGTTTCTCGCGGGGGTGATCCCCGGCATGCTGCAGGTCGGCATCTTTGCGGCTTGGATCATCTATGTCTCGCGTCGACGGGGCTATGCCGCCGGTTCAACCATGAGCCGGGCCGAATTCTGGGCCGTCAACCGCCGCGCCCTGCCCGCGATGCTGCTGCCGCTGATCATCCTCGGCGGGATCTACAGCGGCCTGGTCACGGTCAACGAAGCCGCCGGCATGGCCGCCTTTGTCTCGATCGTCGTCTCGGTCGTCTTCTACAAGGGCTGCACCATGTCCGAGCTTCCCCGCATCCTGGCCGATGCGATACAGGCCACGGCGGTGATCTTCTTTATCACCATCGGGGCGCTCGCCTTCGGGCACTGGATCACCTCGGAAGGTTTCGCGCGGCAGATGGTCGACTACGTGACCGAGAACGAGCTTTCGGCCTGGCACTTCCTGCTGCTGATCAACCTGGTGATGTTCATGCTGGGGATGTTCCTCGAAACCATCGCGGTGATCCTGATCGTGGTGCCGCTGGTGCTGCCGCTGCTTGCGCCGCTCGGGATCGACCCGATGCATTTCGCGGTGATCATCGTGGTCAACATGGAGATCGCGCTGCTGACGCCACCGGTCGGGCTGAACCTTTTCATCATGGCCTCGACCACCGGCGCGCCGGTCGACCGGGTGGCGCGCGGGGTCCTGCCGTTCATCGCCCTGCTACTGGTGCTTCTCGCCATGGTCACCTTCATCCCGCAACTCTCGCTGTTCCTGCCGGAGATGTTCTATGGACGCTGACACACCCCCGCTGCCGCTGACCCGATCGGTCGCCGACTGGATCGGCCGGGCCGACAGCCTGCCGGTCGGACCATCGGCCCTGACCTGGGCACGGCACTGCCTGCTGGACTGGACCGCCGTCACCATCGCGGCGCGCAGCGAACCGCTGGTTGCCGCGACCCTCGCCACCGCACGCGAAGACGCCACCGGCGCGGCCTCGGTGGTCGGGCATAATGACCGCATCAGCCCGGCCTGGGCGGTTCTGGTCAACGGTGCGGCGGGGCATGCGCTGGATTACGACGATGTCAATTCCGCCATGGTCGGCCATCCGACCGTCGCCGTGCTGCCCGCCCTGCTGACCCGCGCCGAGACCCGCGATCTGCCGGTCGGGCCGGTGCTCGACGCGCTGGTGCGCGGTTACGAGGTCGCGGCGCGGCTCGGTGCGATGATCGGGGCCGATCACTATGCGCAGGGGTTCCACAACACCGCCACCATCGGCACCTTCGGCAGTGCGGCGGCGCTTGCCGCGCTGGACCGGTTCACGGAGGATCAGACCGCCCATGCGCTCGGCGTCGCGGCGGCGCGGGCGGCAGGGCTCAAATCGATGTTCGGCACGATGACCAAGCCGGTGCAGGTAGGCGCGGCGGCGCAGGCCGGATACCTTGCCACGCGGTTGGTCGCCAACGGGCTGAGCGCCTATCCAGACGCCATCGAATCTGCGCAGGGCTTTCTGCAGGCCCATGGCCTGAACCCCGCCGCGCCGGTCTTTGATCCCGCGCCGCAGGGTGTCTTTGCGGTGGAACAGACACTCTTTAAACGCCACGCCGCCTGTTACCTGACCCATGCCGCCATCGAATGCATCCAGGTGCTGGTCGCCGATCACGGTGCGGACGGCATCGATCGCCTGACCCTGCATGTGCCCAATGCCATTCTGGGGTCGTGCAACATCGACGACCCCGCCACGGATCTCGAATGCAAGTTCAGCCTGCGCCACATCGCAGCCATGGTCCTGTCCCGGACCGATACCGCCGATCTCGGCGCCTATGACGTGGACCATGCCCGGACCGAAGCGATGCAGGCCTTGCGCAACCGCGTCCGCGTGATCGGAGAGGATGTTCCCGCCTCGGCGCTGATGTGGTCTCGGGTCTCGGCGCAGCTGACCGACGGGCGCACGGCCGAGGTCGAATTCGACACCGGCGTCCCGGAAACGGACACCGATGCGCAGTGGCAGGCGCTCTGCGACAAGGCCGGCCGCATCATCGACCCGGTCCTCGGACCGGGGCGCGCCGGCCGCATCATCACCCTCATCGAGCAAGACGCCCCGGTGAAACAGCTGTTGGAGGCAACAAGATGACGGACACCATCGTCACCGATCTCAAATCGCGCGCCCGGACGTGGCACCGCGGACACTATTACGAGGACTTTGCGCTGGATCAGACCTTTGTCCATCACTGGGGGCGGACGCTGACCGAGGCGGACAATACCGTCTTCACCACGCTGACCCTGCACTACAACCCGATCTATACCAACGCCGATTTCGCCCGCGCCCAGGGTCATGCCGGGGCGGTGGTCTGCCCGCTTCTGGTGTTCAACACGATCTTTGGCCTCTCGGTCGAGGATCTGTCGGAAATCGGCGGCCCCTTTCTTGGCGTCGACAAGATGACCCACCACCGGCCGGTGATCGTGGGGGAAACCGTCTATGCCCGGTCCCGCGTGATCGACCGGCGGGAACCGAAAAGCCGCCCGGACTACGGCATCGTCACCTGGGCAACCACCGGGCTGGATGAAACCGGCGCGCCGGTGATCGACTTTGAACGCGCCAATCTCGTGAGGAAGAGACCATGACCGAACCGCTGACCCCCAACCAGGGCTACCTCACCGAAGAACGCCTGATGATCCGCGACCTTGCACGGGACTTTACCCGGAACGAGGTGCTGCCCGCTGCCAACCGGCTCGATCCTGAACACGGCACCATCCCGCCCGAGCTGATCACCAAGATGGCCGATCTGGGCCTCTTCGGCATCACCGTCCCCGAGGACGAAGGCGGTCAGGGCCTCGGCGCCTTTGAATACTGCCTCGTCGCCGAAGAGCTGGCGCGCGGCTGGATGTCGGTCGCCTCGCTCATCGCGCGTGGCAACGGCACGTTCTACAAGGAGGGGCTGCGCAAGGATCATCCGCGACGCCAGGAACTTCTGTCGCGCAGCGCCTCGGGCGACATGCTGGTGGCCTATGCCCTGTCCGAGCCGAACACCGGGTCCGACCTGTCCTCGATTGCCTGCCGTGCGGTCAAGGACGGTGAGGACTGGCTGATCTCGGGTCAGAAATACTGGTGCACCTTCGCCGATGGCGCCGATGCCATCCTGGTCTTTGCCCGCACCTCGCCACCGCCCGCCGCCGACAAGCGCCATTTGGGCATCTCGGCCTTTCTGGTCGAGAAACCGCGCGGCGAACTGCCCGCGAACTGCAGCGGCGCGCCGATCCCCAAGATCGGCTATTTCGGCTGGAACACGTTTGAGCTGTCGTTCGATGGCTGCCGCGTCCCGGCCAGAGCAATGATCGGCGACGAGGGCAAGGCGTTCTACATGATGGCCGCCGGGCTGGAAACCGCCCGCGCCCATACCGCTGCGCGCTCCATCGGACTGGCGCAGGGCGCTCTGGACGATGCCATTGCCTACGCCAGGGACCGACGCCAATTCGCCGTGCCGATCGCGGAATTCCAGGCGATCCGCTTCAAGATCGCCACCATGGCCACCAAGATCGAGGCCGCGCGCCAGCTGCTCTATCATGTCTGCACCCAGATCGACCTGGGCAAGCGCTGCGATACCGAATCCTCGATGGTGAAATATTTCGCCTCCGAGATCGCCGAAGAGGTGACCTCGGAATCGCTGCAGATCCATGGCGGCGCGGGCTATACGAAACTCTTTGCAGTTGAACGCCACTGGCGCGACGCGCGGCTGACCAAGATCTTCGAGGGCACCTCGGAGATCCAGCAGCGGATCATTTCGGACAACCTGCTGGGCCGCTCCGAGATCGACAAGCAGATCGCCCGCAACGCCTATTCCAAGACCTACGGGTGATACCATGTTTATGACCCCCTCTGACCTGACCTCGCGCGATACCTATTTCGAGGATTTCGAACCCGGCGAGGTGATCCGCCACGCCCGCGGCAAGACCATGACCGAGATGGACAATGTGCTGCTGACCAATCTGGTGATGAACACCGCCCACGCCCATTTCAACGAGGACTTCATGAAGGACGCCTTCAAGGGCGTCGCGGGGTTCGATACCCGCGTGGTCTATGGCGGGCTGAACTTTTCGCTGGTGGTCGGGCTGGCCGCGCAGGACACCGGCGAACAGGTGATCGCCGAACTGGGCATGGATGCCATCCGGCTCCGCACCCCGGTGCATCATGGCGATACGCTCTATGCCTTTACCGAGGTGCTGGAAAAACGCGATGCCAACAGGGCGGACGCCGGGATCATCCGGTTCAAGCACTATGGCATCAACCAGCAGGACAAGCTGGTCTGCGAACTGGAACGGACCGTGCTGATCCGCCGCCGGGTGGCGGCATGAGCGACACGGCCCCCGCTGGACCGCTGGACGGCATCACTGTTCTGGACCTTACCGCGATGCTGGCCGGTCCCTTTGCCACCATGGTGCTGGGCGATCTCGGAGCCCGCATCATCAAGGTCGAATCCGCCGAGGGCGACATGGTCCGCCCCTCGGCCCGCCTGCCCGGCAATGACGATCCCAAGGGGTTCGGCGGCTATTTCCAGTCGATCAACCGCAACAAGGAATCCATCGTCATCGATCTCAAGTCGGCCGGGGGCAAAGAGATCGTCCGCCGTCTCGCCGCGCAGTCCGACATCGTGGTCGAGAATTTCCGCGCCGGGGTGATGGATCGTCTGGGCCTGTCCTACGAGGACCTCAGCGCGATCAGACCCGGTCTGGTCTATGGTTGCATCCGCGGCTTTGGCGACGCGCGGACCGGCCGCAGCCCCTATGCCGACTGGCCCGCCTTTGACGTGGTCGCCCAGGCCATGGGCGGCATCATGGGGATCACCGGTCTGGCGGGGGGCGCGCCGACCAAGATCGGCGCCGGGATCGGCGACACCGTGCCCTCGCTCTTTCTGGCGACCGGGGTACTGGCCGCGCTGCACCGGGCCCGCGCCACCGGCGAAAGCCAGTTCGTCGACGTGGGCATGTACGACTCGGTCCTCGCCGTCTGTGAACGCATCGTCTACCAGAACTCGTATTTCGACGAGAACCCCGGCCCCGAGGGATCGAGCCACCCGCTGCTCTGCCCCTTCGGCCTGTTCCCCACCACCGACGGCCATGTCGCCATCGGCTGCCCGCGCGATCACTTCTGGGCGATCCTGGCCGAAGAGATGGGCCAGCCCGCCCTTGCCACCGATCCCAGGTTCCGCACCAACGAAGACCGGGTGAAACACCGCGCCCGGACCGAGGCGCTGGTTCGCGACTGGACCGCGCGGCTGTCCAAGCAGCAGATCATGGAGCGGCTCGGCGGGCGTATCCCCCTCGGACCGGTGAACCGCGCGGGCGACATCGTCACCGATCCCCATGTCGCCGCGCGCAACATGCTGGCCACCGTCGATCAGCCCGGTCCCGGCGGCCGCGAGGTGCAGATCGTGAACACGCCGATCCACCTGCTCGAAACCCCCGGCGGCGTGCGCAACCGCAGCCCGCTGCTGGGCGAACATACCGACCGGGTCCTGGCCGAAATCGGCTTCGGACCCGACGACATTACCGAACTCCACGCCTCGGGCGTGGTCGCCTAGGAGACCCCAATGAAGAACACCACCCGCCCGAAGCGCCTGCGGCGCTGCCAGCTCTCCGTGCCCGGAAGCTCCGAAAAGATGATGCGCAAGGCCGCCGGAATGGACCTCGACTACGTCTTTCTCGATCTTGAGGACGCCGTGGCCCCGAACCGCAAGAAAGAGGCGCGCGGCATGGTGGTCGAGGCGCTGAATACGCTCGACTTTGGCCGCACCACGCGCTGCGTGCGCATCAACGACACCGGCACACCCTATTGCTACGGCGATATCATCGAGGTGGTCACCGGCGCGCGCGAGAATGTCGATGTGATCATGCTGACTAAGCCCTTCACCCCCGCCGATCTGCTCTTTGTGGACAAGCTGCTCAGCCAGCTCGAGGCGGATCTGGGCCTGACCAAGAAGATCGGGCTGGAATGTCTGATCGAAGAGGTCGAGGCCATGGTCGCCGTGAACGAGATCGCCTCCTGTACCCCCCGGCTCGAGGCGCTGATCTTCGGTATCGGAGACTATTCCGCCAGCCAGGGCGTCCCCTTTGCCGAGATCGAGGGCAAGGGCGATTACCCCGCAGACATATGGCACTACCAACGGCACCGGCTGATCATGGCCTGCCGGGCCAATGGCATCGACGCGGTGGACGGACCTTTCCCCGATTTCACCGACGCCGATCAGTTCCGCATCGAATGCCAGCGTGCGCAGATGCTGGGTGCAGTTGGAAAATGGGCGATACACCCCAGCCAAGTCACCATCGCACAAGAGGTATTCTCGCCTGCACAGGACGATGTGGACCGGGCGCGCGAGATCAAGGCGCTCTATGACGAGGCGCTGGACAAGGGCCTGGGCGCGGTGACCTACGAAGGCAAGATGATCGACATTGCCGTTGTGCGCCTGCTGCAGAACACGATCGACATGGCCGACCTGATCGGCATGTAGAATAAACCAAAGGAGCGGCAGCTGCCCCAACCCAAAGAGAAAGGCCCCTCCGCTTGGAGGGGCCTTTTTTCATTCAGGCGAAATAGGCGCGCTCTGCCGTCCAGTAGAGCTTTTGGTCCCACTCTGTGAGTGCTCTGCCCCCTGAAAACTGGACCGTTTGAAGCTGGAGTTTTCGGCTAGTCTTTCCTGGCTGGGAGAGGAGCGGAAACGCATGAAAGCATCGAAGTTCACGGAAGCGCAGAAGGCGTTCATCCTGAAGCAGGGGGAACAAGGCACGCCCGTCGCGGAGATCTGCCGCAAGGCGGGCATTAGTCAGGCGACCTACTTCAACTGGAAGAAAAAGTATGGCGGGTTGCTGCCGGACGAGATGCGTCGGCTGAAGGCGCTTGAGGACGAGAACACGCGACTGAAGAAGATCGTGGCCGATCTGACCCTCGATCGGGAGATGTTGCAGGACGTGATCCGCCGAAAGCTCTGAAGCCTGGGCGTCTGCGAGAGATCGTGACCGGGATGTGCGTCGACTGGGGCGTGTCGATCCGGAAGGCTTGTGGGGCCATCTGCTTCGACACGTCCAGCTACCACTACAAGTCCCGGCGGACGGACCAGGCTGCCGTCGAGATGCGGATCAAGGAGATCTGCGAGACGCGTGTGCGGTATGGCTATCGCCGCGTGCATGTCCTGCTGCGACGGGAAGGATGGGTAATCAACATGAAGAAGACTCGCAGGATATACAACGAGTTAGGCCTTCAGTTGCGCAACAAGCACCCGAAGCGCAGGGTGAAGGCAAAGCTACGGGAAGATCGCCAGGAGGCGGTCGGTCCGAACGATGTTTGGGCAATGGATTTCGTCCACGACCAGCTGGCCATGGGCAAGAAGCTCCGCATCCTGACGGTAGTCGACACCCATTCCCGGCTCTGCCCGGCGGCTGATCCCCGCTTCGCCTACCGCGGCGAGGACGTCGTGCAGACGCTGGAAAAGGTCTGCGCCAAGGTTGGCTACCCGAAGACGATCAGGGTCGACAACGGCAGCGAGTTTATCTCCCGTGACCTGGACCTATGGGCCTATGCCAACGATGTCACGCTGGACTTCTCACGGCCAGGAAAGCCGACCGACAACGGGTTCATCGAGGCGTTCAACAGCAAGCTCCGGTCTGAATGCCTGAACGCCCACTGGTTCATGGGTAATCCTCCCCATGGTTAAGGGGATGCAGAAGTAGAATTTTCTCGGCAGGATGGACGAGGAGATTCCGATGAAGAAGAGCCGTTTCACCGAAGCCCAGATCATGGGCGTGCTGCGCCAGGCTGAGGGCGGGATGCCCGTTCCCGAGCTGTGCCGCGAGCATGGGATCAGCAGCGCGACGTTCTACAAGTGGCGGGCCAAGTATGGCGGCATGGATGCGTCCATGATGAGCCAGATGAAGGCCCTCGAGGACGAGAACCGGCGGCTGAAGCGCATGTTTGCCGATCTCAGCATGCAGGCCGACCTGCTTCGAGAGGCTCTTGGAAAAAAGTGACGCGGCCAGCTCGACGCCGGGAGTTGGCCGAGAAGGCGGTGGCGACGAAGGGTGTCAGCATCGCGCTGGCGTGTCGCGCGTTCGGCGTCAGCGAGACCTGTTTCCGCTACAGTCCGAGGCGCGACGAAGAGAACGAGATGATCGCCGACCTGCTGGTGGGGCTGACCAATGTCCACAAGACGTGGGGGTTCGGGCTGTGCTTCCTCCACCTGCGGAACGTGAAGGGACATGTCTGGAACCACAAGCGGGTTCACCGGATCTACTGCGAACTGGAGCTGAACCTGCGCATCAAGCCGCGGCGACGGCTGAAGCGCGAGAAGCCCGAGGAACTGGCCGTGCCGGATGCCCCGAACCTGGTCTGGTCGATGGATTTCATGGCGGACCGCTTGGCCGACGGGCGGCAATTCCGGCTTCTGAACGTGCTAGACGACTTCAATCGCGAGGGCCTGGGGATCGAGGTCGACTTCTCGCTGCCCGCCGAACGGGTCGTCCGCTCCCTGAACCAGATCATCGAATGGCGCGGAAAGCCCCTGGCGATCAGGGTCGACAACGGCCCCGAATACGTCAGTTCCACGCTGATGACCTGGGCCGAGAAGCAGGGCATCGCCCTGACATACATCCAGCCCGGCAAGCCGCAGCAGAACGCCTATGTCGAGCGTTACAACCGGACGGTCCGCCACGAATGGCTCGACCTCTACATCTTTGAAACCATCGAGGAGGTGCAGCAGATCGCCACCGAATGGCTATGGACCTACAACAACGAACGCCCGAATATGGGCATCGGCGGCGTTACACCCGCCATGAAGCTGAAAATGGCCGCGTGAGTTCTACGGTCGCGCCCCGTTAAAACGGGGAGGATTACCCATGAGCCTTGCCGACGCGCGCGAAAAGTTGGAAGGTTGGCGTAGACACTACAACGAGGACCGACCCCATAGCGCGATCGGATACAACGTCCCGATTGCCATGCATTATCCCGATGGCGTCACCAGCCCGTCATCGTGACAGAGCCGGAAAAATCCAGCTTTGGACGGTCCAGAGTTGGGGAGCAGTGCACAGACCCGCAAACTCTCGTCATAAATGAGGGCGTCTCGGGGGGCAGGTCATAATCCACACCACGACAATCTGCGCCACCATGGCAATAATCAGAAACTTTGACCATTTGTAGTCTTGTTTTACATCGATCTTTTTCATTGGTGAATCTCCAGTTTGAAAGATAGTTCGGTCTGGTCTTGTTCCTTAAATATGTGGAATTGAGCCCGGACACAAACTACAAGAATTCAATGCAGCCTTGAGCGAACGGTCGGTCTGTCCGCACATCGGACACAAACCCCCTGCTAGAACTCACACGCCAAAAACGGTCAGTTGCGAGACACACCCCTGCCCTTTCGATCCAGCAAGACCCGTCAGCTACCCTCATAGCCAAGAAAAACAGGCTAACGAACGCCGAAGACCGCTCTGCCCTGCCCCATCGCCGACTGTTGCGAAAATATGTTGCGAATTATCTTGATTGAGCAACAAGAAAGCGCAACAATCTGCGCGTGAACCTTGGCTATGCTCGCATTTCCACAGATCGCGGTCAGGATACCGCCGCGCAGCTCGACGCGCTGCGTACCGCCGGGTGCGAGCGCGTGTTCGAAGAACGCGCGTCCGGTGGACGTTGGGATCGGCCGGAGCTGCACCGGATGCTCGACCAGCTCCGCGACGGCGACGTGGTGATCGTCTGGAAGCTCGACCGGCTGTCGCGGTCGCTGAAAGACTTGCTTTCCATCATGGAGAAGATAGATGCCGCCGGGGCCGGGTTCCGGTCACTGACCGAAGCCATAAACACTACGACCCCTGCTGGGCGCATGATGATGCAGATGGTTGGCGTCTTCGCCGAGTTCGAGCGCGAGATGATCCGTGAGCGCACGCGCGCCGGGTTGGAGCGCGCTCGCAAGAAGGGACGCCACCCAGGGCGCAAGCCGAAGCTCTCCGGCGACCAGCGCCGGGAAATCCGCGACCTAGTGCGATCCGGCAAGCGTACCGAGGCCGAAGCTGCACGCCTGTTCAATGTTCACCGGTCCACGATCAGCCGTGTCATGCGGGAGGCGTCACCCGATGCAGCAGCTTGAGATGTTTCCCGAGGATATCCGCATCGAGCGCGTGGATCACGACGTCAATATGTATCGCTTCTATCGGCTGCGCTTGATGCCGGACCTCTTCGGCGGCGT
The DNA here is from genome assembly GCF_027912835.1 of Paracoccus sediminicola. Classification (NCBI taxonomy): domain Bacteria; kingdom Pseudomonadati; phylum Pseudomonadota; class Alphaproteobacteria; order Rhodobacterales; family Paracoccaceae; genus Paracoccus; species Paracoccus sediminicola. The sequence continues at coordinate 3,047 of NZ_CP115773.1, read as the reverse complement.
GTCGCTGTTACGTGAGTGGGGCCGCATCGGCACCCAGGGGCGGCACAGGATCGACTGTTTCGAGGATGCAGGCCGCGCCGCCGACGCGATGGTTGCGCTCTACCAGGCAAAGCAGAAGCGGGGCTACCAACTCTCGGGATGAGGTTTGGCCGCTTCTCCCCTACCCCACCCGGCTTGAACACGCTCGACTTGAGACACAGATACCGTGTGCAAGTTGGTCGTTTTTGGTGTATTATTGCACCAAGCTATAGGAGATCGTTATGCCCAGACAGACCATTACGCTCAGCGACCCAAACCATGCCTGGTTGCAGGCGCGGGTTGAGAGTGGCGAGTTCAAAACCCAAACCGAAGCTGTTAACGACGCATTGCGTCGCGCCCGAGAGATCGAGAACGGCGTGGAAGAGATCAGAGCGAAACTCATTCGTGCAGAGCAACGCGGTTTCACCGATATGACCCCTGACCAGATTCTCAAAGAATCCAAGGAAGAATTGCGCAAAAATGGGGACTTATAGGCTTTCAGAGGAAGCGAAAGACGACCTGATAGGTATCCACCAGTATGGTGTAAGAAAATTTGGCGAAGCACGGGCTGATGCATATTTCTGGCAGATCATTGAAAGGTTCGATGTGCTGGGCGAGACCCCGCTGCTCTACCAAGAAGTGCCGGAAATCCGCGAAGGCTACCGGCGCAGCGTCTGCGGGGTGCATTCGATCTATTATCGGCTCGATGGCGACAATGTTGAGATCATGGCCATCCTAAGATCGCAGGATGCAGCCTTGCGCTTTGGAAGGTCGAAGCCATGATGCTTCAGCGTTAAAAATAACTTTAGAGTTAAAGATGTAGTTAGGGTTGACTTTATCTCTAACTTTGCCATTGTTGTGTGTATGTACGTAATCACCTTCGCAAACCCGAAAGGCGGGTCGGGGAAAACGACTTCCGCCATGCTCCTTGCCGAACAGATCGCCCTTTCGGGCGGTCGGGTGTCCATTCTCGATCTTGACCCAAATGCCAACATTCTTGCTTGGTCTGAAGGCAGGCAGGCGGCGGGACGCGATGTGCCTTTTGCTGTTCATGCGCGGCCGCAGGCCGAGGACACGGTAGAACTGATTGATCAACTTGCTGACGAAGCTGATTATCTGATCATCGACTTGGAAGGATCGAAAGATCAGGTCGTCACCTTCGCGCTTTCCCGAACGGACCTTTGCGTTATCCCGCTCGACGGTTCGCCCATGGAGGCTCGACAGGCGGCTGCGGCCGTTCGGCTTGTGCAGACCACATCGAGCATGATCCGCGCACCAATAGCATATTCGCTGCTGTTCACGCGAACCAACGCAGCCTTCCAAACCACGGATGAACGCGACGTGCGGCAAGAGATGGAGATCAATAACATCCCGACTTTGCCGATCCGCATCGCAAAACGTGCGCCCTATACCCGCATCTTTCGCGATGGGGTGCTTCTGGCGGAATTGCCCGACATCGTTACGAACGAGCATCAAGGCAAGACGGCATCTGTTACAGACAAAGCCCTAAAGCAGGTGGCCGGAGCCATTGAGAACGCCCGTGATTATGCTCAGGCTGTCATTCATGCTCTCACGAAAGAGAGAGCAGCATGAGCAAGTATGGATTTGACGGCGGTATCGACCTCCCCAACCCCTCCGAGTCTTCAAAGACGCGGCCCAAAGCCGAACCGGGTTCTGTTGAGAAGGCCGTCGAGGCTGGCAAATCCCTCGGCTTTGTCAGCCGGGACGCTTCCACACGGCTGAAACCCGGCCCGAAGCGTAGGGAGCCCCAAGACAAGGTTTCGATTCCGGGACCGAAACGTGTTGTCGACAAATTCCGGGCATTCTGCCAGGACCGCGACCTCACGCTCTGGCAGGGACTTGAACTGTTGCTTTCAGAGAAGCAAAGCGGGTCAGATTAGGGACGGCCGCGTTTCTCGAAGACCTTCTTGCAGAACCCGATGAAGGCGGCGTTGGGGTTGCGGGGCGGTTCCGTCATCCACTCTCGCCATTCCTGTTCGAGGACATATACATCCCATCCCGGCGCGACCGCCCGCGCGTCATGGTAGGCTTCCGGGTCGAGCCGTATGTGCAAGGGGGTAGGGGAAGCGATTCCCGCTTGATCGCTGCGCCGGTTGGTGAAGATCACCATGTCGTTTTCCATCCTCACAGCGTAGTCAGGCATGTGGGCATGTTGCCCATCTTGGCGCACGATACTCATGACCAGGCGGCGAAACTCTTTTGCAGTAGAGCAGGAGCCGCACTTGGCTTGCAGCTTCGCCAGCCCGATCTTCCATTCCTGCTTTGCCCCACAATGTTTTCGGGCAAGCTCATAGATGCGTCGCTCCAACGGTTTGCGCAGACGGAAATAATCACGGTGCAAGGTCAGCACCTCACGATGCCGGATGGCGTTGAATACCCAATCCGAAAGCCTGATTTCCACCTCCTGCATCCGTCCGTCGCGTGTCTCACGAACGATCCTGAATCGGTCAATCAGTCCGAAGCCATCGAACTCTTCCTTGCCGCCAGTGATAAGATTGGTTGTGATCACCGTGCCCTGAAGACGTTCCAGGGCAGCCCTGAGCTGTTCATACCCGCGCCCGTCCGTTCCTCGATTAGTGGCCTTCAGTATGTCATATGCTCTGAAGCGAATGATCGGGCTGACCTCACGTTCTTCATTCAGCGCTGCGATGCATTGGCTGATGCAGTAAATCAGCACATCACGGTCATGGACCGTCGCCAGGCCCTTCATCGAGGGCGTAATCTCAACAAAATTCTGTCCGTTCTCATACCGCCGAATCCGTCGGTCCGGCTTGGTCGATATTGAGAAGATCGGGTGTTCCATCGACGCCATGTCACCTTTAGGCGCAGCATCAAAGATGTCGCAGACAAAGAAGTCCGCTTGCTGCATCCGATCCGGCAGGAGCGGAGATCGAGAGTTCGTGTTTTCACCCACCATTCGCCCACATTCGTGTTTTCACACACCAAGGTCAAGAGATTCGTGCTTTTACACACCATCTTTCGTGTTATCACCCACCGTCTTTCGTGCT
>NZ_CP115772.1 GCF_027912835.1 Paracoccus sediminicola | reverse complement strand
GAGCTTCCGTAAATGTCTGATTTGAAATAATTAAGGTCCCATAATTCCTCACGTAACACGGATTCTAACACGTATTAACACACCGAGCCTGTGGATAACTTGCACCAGCAGCACTTCCGGCCCCGTTATCATGCTGAGAAGAACAGGCTCAGGCCGAGCGTCAGCACGACGACCAGACCGGCGGCGCCGGCCCAGATGACGGGCACCTTTCGCCGCCACGCGCTGGCATCCGCCAGCTCCTGGCGCAGCCTGTCGAGCCCGGCGTTTTCCGCCTGTTCCAGCTGCCTGAGCCGATCGGTGGTCTCCCGGTGCTCTCGGTTGATCGCCTCGATGGCGGTTTCGAGCTTCCGGAACAGCGGGTCGAGATTGGCGTCCAGCGCCTCGACCATCTGCCCGGCATAGGTTTTCGCATCCGTCTGCTTCGCGGCGCGGCGGGCGGCGTCCCGTGTGTCGGCCAGCGCCTCCATCATCATCACGATGAGCCGTTCCTGTTCGTCGATCTTCTCGCCCTGAGTGTCGATGCGCGCCGACATACTGGCCACGACCTGACCCAGGAGATCGAGGGTTTCGCGCAGGGCGGCGTCGGAAAGGGCAGGGGAGACGGGATATCGATCGGGCATCGGTGCGGGGCCTCCTGTCAGGCGGGTTGCGGCGTGAAGAGATTTTCAAACTCGGAATCAGCGTAGTAGCGCAGCTTTTCGGCCAACATCACGGGCTGGCCCTGCACGCGGAGCAGCTGGAGATGGGCCGGCATCTGCATGATCTCGTCGGGCGTCAGCAGGTCGCGGGCGAGGGGTGCCGTGGTCAGCGAGGCCGGTTCGCCCGGCTGGTGGCTTTCCGACTGCCCATAGGCGGTTTCCTTGCCGATGCTCTCGCTCAGCCATTTCGCGGTGTCGAGATCGTTGACCCCGAAGACCTGCTGCACGGCCGCATTGGCGAGGAAGGTGCCGGCGCGGGCGCCGTAGAGATCCCGGAGCTGGCTCAGGTCCTGAAGAATGGGCCAGAGCTGGATGCCATACCCCGCCATCAGCCCCATGCCGCGCTCCACCGCCTCCAGCCGGCCAAGCGCGGCGAACTCGTCCAGCAGGAAGAGGGCAGGGGCCGGGACCGCCCGCGCGGCGTCCCTGCGCCGTTCCGGCGGATCTCCGGCCTCCTGAGCCGCCTCGGGGACCTCCAGCGCCTCTGTGGCGCTCTCGGAGCCGTTCAGGGCGCCTGCGGGCGTGTCAGCGGCGCTGTGGGCCTCTCCGGGGCGTTCCGCGGCCCGGGCGATGTCCTGGAGGGCCTGGGACAGCATCAGCCGCAGCCAGCGGCTGTAGGCATCCAGCCGGTTCGGCGGCAGGACGAGAAAGATCGAGGTCACGCCCCGGCGCAGATCGGCAAAATCCACGTCCGAGCGGGACAGGGCCGCGACGATGCGCGGGCTGTCGAGGAAGCGGGTATGGCGCTGCGCGTTCGACATGACCGAGGCGGCCTCGCGCTCGGCCTTGCCGGCAAAGCGGTTGGCGGCGCGGGCGATCAGCCCGCCGGCCGCGTCGCTCTCCTGCATCAGCTCCAGCAGCGCCGCCCATTTGCCGGGCGGCAGCGACAGGTAGTCCCGCACGGAGGCCAGCGTCCGGCGCTCCGGGGGCTCGTGGCAGGCACAGAACAGGATCAGCCCGGCGAGAAGCGATTTGGCCTCCTCGTTCCAATGTGCGTCATGGACCTGTCCGGGCGGGTCCATGACCAGCGCCTCGGCCAAGGTCGCGGCCTCGTCGCCGAGATCCGGATCACCGGGATCGAGCCCCGCCATCGGGTTGCAGGCGGCGGATGGCAGGCCGGTGACGCCGAAGGGATCGAGGACATGGACCGGGCCGAAGCGTTCGCGCGCCTTTGCCGCGATGCGGGCATTCTCGCCCTTTGGGTCGATCACCAGCACCGGGCGGTTCGCGGTCAGCAGGTTGGGAATGATGGTGCCCACCCCTTTCCCTGCACGGGTCGGTGCCAGGGTCAGCAGATGGGCGGGACCGTCATAGCGCAACAGCCGGCCGGTCTCCGGATCGCGGCCGATCAGCAGCCCGTCACCCTGCCGGAAGGCCGCGCGTTCCGCCTTCGAGCTGAAGCGGGCGGAGCCGTGGCTGTTGCCGCGCCGGGCGAAGAGGTGATCGAAGCCGTGGAGATAGGCCCAGAAACGCACCGCCAGCGCCCAGAAGGCCAGCTGCACGACGAGGAATCCCAGCCGACCCACCACGGAGGTCGGATCGGTCACCACCGCTTCCCCGAGGATCAGCCCCCGGACCAGCATGAAGGTGACGATCGCCGCGCCCGAGGCGAGGAGCAGCAGGACCGCCAGCTGGAAGAGCAGCCAGGGCACCGCGATCGCCATCGCGGCCATCCCGGCGAGAAACCTGAACAGCCGACCGACCCAAATCATCCGCCCGCACCCGTGTCCGCATCCCCGACAGCCGGGGCAGGGGAGCCCGGTCTCCCAACATCCCCCTCATTCGCTCCTGCCGCATCGCGTTCCGGGCTCCATCCCTCGAAGGCTTTCCGGTCCTGGTCGCGGGGCAGGTTGCGGATCAGCCGGTCGAGCATCCGGGCGGCGGCATCGTCGCGCCCCGCGAGATCGATCAGCGCCCCGCCGAGGATCACCTTCCGGCGGGTATCGAGCTTGCGCTGTTTTGCGGCTTCCCGGTTCTTCAGCGCCTGCAACCTTGCCTTGGCCTGGGCATAACGCTTCTCGGCGCGTTCGAGCTCGGTCTCCGCCATGGGCAATGATCTCCGTGATAAAATGAGCTAAGTTGAAACGGTGCTTGCCAGCACAACCGGTAGCGCTTACCCGTAGGCCTGTAAAGGACAAGGGCGCACTTATGCAAACTCTCCACCTGCGGTTCCGAGATTTGCGTGCGATCTCCTTGAGGCAGGGCCTCAGCCGATGGCGAACTCCGTCCGACGCGAGGCGCGCCGGAATGGGAGGCGCCTTCGCCCTCCCAGACCCTCCGGAACCAACATGGGCTGTTGGATCGCCCGCCGGCGCGCAGGGCCTCTTCCGCCTCGACTGGCCCTTTGCGGGCGGTCTGGCGTCAGAGTCGGCGCGCCGGATGCCACGGATCTCGTGGGGCCATGGTGGCCCCGATCCGCGCCAGGCACGCAAGCTGCGCGCCGCCTGTGCCATGCGCCGGCCTGCCGCCAGTTATGGGGCAGGGCAGGCGGGGGCGCGGTACAGGAGAGCCTGGCACTCGACGGTCCTGCTGACCGTCTCGGCCGGGCTATCTTTTCCGCTCCCTGCACAGCCTTCCGGGGGGCGGCAGGGAACGGAAAAGATCGGCGTCCCCGATCATCCTCTGCCGCGCATTTTGGCGGGCAGATGGACGGCAGGGGAACGCCGACGGTCGTCACCGGAGGAGGGCGCGGCATGGCCAGCTACCATCTCTCGGTAAAGACCGTGAAGCGGTCGGCCGGCCGCTCGGCGACAGCGGCCGCGGCCTATCGCTCCGGCTCTGTCATTGTCTGCCACCGGGATGGGCGCGTGCATGACTATTCCGCCAAGGGCGGCGTGGCAGAGACCTTCATCGTCGTGCCGGAGGATTCGCCGGTCTGGGCGCAGGACCGGGCCGCGCTGTGGAATGCCGCCGAGGCACGCGAGACCCGCCGCAATTCCGTCACCGCCCGCGAATGGGAGCTGGCCCTGCCGGTCGAGATATCCGATGCCGACCGCTCGGCGATCGCCCGCGACTTCGCGCAGGCCCTGGTCGATCGCTACGGCGTGGCGGCCGATGTGGCGATCCATGCGCCGCATCGCGAGGGCGACCAGCGCAACCACCATGCCCATGTGCTGACCACCACGCGGGCGCTTGGCGCCGGGGGGCTGGGCGCCAAGACCCGCATCCTCGATGCCGCGCAGACCGGCGGCGCGGAGATCGAGGAGATGCGCGCGCTCTGGGGCGCGATGCAGAACCGGGCGCTGGAGCGGGCTGGCGTGTCAGAGCGGGTCGATCATCGGTCGCTGGAGGCGCAGCGGGCGGTGGCGCTGGAGCAGGGCGATGCGCTGTCGGCCGAGGAACTGGATCGCGCGCCAGAGGTGAAGCTGGGGCCGGCGGCGAACGCCATCGAGCGGCGCGAGATGCGCGCGGCCGAGGCCGAAGGCCGGGCGTATGCGCCGGTCACGGAACGCGGGGCGAAGGTGCATGCGGCCCGCCAGGCACGGGCGCTCTTCGCCGAAATGCGCGAGCGGGTGGAGATTGCGCGCGATGCTTACGGGATTGCCCGTGAACAGGGTGAGGGGCGCGTGGCGGCGGGCCTGGCCGCGCTTCGAGCCGCCGTCGGGAAAGACGGGGTCGGCAGGGAGTTGGGGGAGGGCGACAGTGCGGATGATCTGCGCGACAGGCTAGCCACGATCCTCGGGAAGGATGGGGAAACCCGCCAGGCGCGCTCAGGGCAGAGGATCAACGAGCGGCTGGCTGATCTGCTCGGGAAAGAGCGGCATGCACGTGAACGGCCGGATATGGGGGAAGAGCGCGACAAAGAGCGGACCAGAAGCATTGGGCTGGAGCGCGATGAGGGGTTCGAGCTGTAGGAAAGCCAGTTCGAACGTCTTAAATATTCCAAGCCGTCCGCGACAGAAGTTGAAGGACGCGCTGAACAGGTAGTGGGGGAGTGTCCTAAACTTTGTGTATCTGATGGCCGAGCCCACAACGCGCCTTGATAACAGGTCGATGATGACCGCCAGATAGACCCAGCCCTCGCGTATCCAGACATAGGTGATGTCGCCCGCCCACTTCTGGTTCGGGGCGCTTGCCGAGAAATCTTGCTGCAGCAGATCGGCATCCCGTTCCGGAACCTTCGCCTCATCCGAAATCGCCCGGATCCATTTCGCACCGCCGTTCTCAAAGTTCATTGGCAGCTCACTATTAGCCCAGACAAGAAATCATCCACTTCTTTTGAAGTCGGCAGGCTCGCCTGACTGCCTCGCCGCGCAGCCGTTTCACCTGATTTCTGCCTGGATTGCGGTGACGAGGGCGGCGTTCAGGACGTCTTCGGCGGTGCATCCTCTGGAGAGGTCGTTGGCGGGTTTTGCGAGGCCTTGCAGGATCGGGCCGATGGCGGTCAGGCCGCCGAGGCGTTGGGCGATCTTGTAGCCGATATTGCCGGAGGCGAGGTCGGGGAAGATGAACACGTTGGGGCGGCCGGTCAGGCGGCTGCCGGGGGCCTTCTTGGCGCGGATCGCGTCGTCGAGGGCGGCGTCGAACTGGATCTCGCCGTCGACTTCCAGATCGGGCTCGGCGGCGCGGATCATTTCCAGCGCCTCGTGGATCTTGTCCAGGCTGGGATGGCTGGCCGATCCGGCGGTCGAGAAGGACAGCAGCGCGACCCGCGGCGTCTCGGCCAGCACCTGCCGGCAGGACTGCGCGGCCGAGCGGGCGATGGCGGCCAGTTCGGCCGCGTCGGGGTCGATGACCAGCCCGCAATCGGAGAAGATCATGCCGCCCTTGATCGGCGCCTGGGGGCCGCAGGACAGCATCAGGAAGAAGCTGGACACGATGCCCGCATCCGGGGCCTTGCCGATGATCTGCAGCGCCGCGCGGACGGTGTCGGCGGTGGTCGCGACCGCGCCGCCGACGGTGCCGTCGGCCTGTCCCAGCCGGACCCGCATCGCCGCCTGCCGGATCGGGTCGCGCATCTCCTCGAGCGCGCGTTCGGCGGTCATGCCCTTCGCCGCGCGCATCTGGTGCCAATGGGCCGAAAGCTCGACCAGGTCGGGCGCGTCGGCCGGCGTCAGCGCGGTCACGCCGGGCAGGTCGGGGCCGTTCATCAGCGTCACCCGCGCCAGCCCGCGTTCGGTCAGCATCGCGGCCGCCTCGGCGACGCGCGGATCGTCGCCCTCGGGCAGGATGATGTGGCGCGGATTGGCGCGCGCGGCCTGATGGATGCGGTCAAGCGGTTTCATGGGCGGGACCTTTCGGGGGCAGGCAACGGCAGCGGGCGTTGCGCGGATGGCCGAGACGGTTTTGGGGGGCGGTTGGGGGGCGCTGCCCCCCGTCCCGTGCGGGACGCCCCCCGGGATATGTGCGCACGGAAGATGACGCGGGCGGGCGCGGCATCGGTTCAGCCGAGCAGATGCAGGCCGGTGACGATGAACACGCCGAGGAACACGGTCTCGGCGACCATCAGCACGATGGCGCCCGCGCCGACCTCGAGCATCCGGGCCAGCGAGGTCTTGATGCCGACCGCGGCGATGGCGATCAGCAGCGCCCACCGGCTGAGCGCGCCGGCCCAGTCCGCCACCATCTGCGGGATCAGCCCGATCGAGTTCAGCGCCGCCAGCACCAGAAAGCCCAGCACGAAGCCCGGCAGCAGCGGCGGGCGCCTGCCCTCGGACAGATCCGCCAGCCCCATCTGGCGAATGACCAGCGAGAAGCACAGCACCACCGGCGCCAGCATCGACACCCGGATCAGCTTGACCAGCGTCGCGGTCTCGCCGGTCTCGGGGCCGATCGAGAAGCCCGCGCCGACCACCTGCGCGACATCGTGGATGGTGCCGCCCAGGAAGACGCCGGAATCGCGGGCGTCGAACAGGAACAGGTTCGACAGCATCGGATAGACGACCATCGCGACGGTCGACAGCACCGTCACGCACAGCACGGTGAAGACCAGATCGCGTTCGCTTTTCTCGTGTTTCGGCAGCACCGCGGCGATCGCCATGGCGGCCGAGGCGCCGCAGATCGCCACCGATCCGCCGGTCAGCAGCGCGAAGCGCCAGCTGCGGCCGACAAAGCGGCTGGCCAGCAGCGCGAAGCCGATGGTCAGCACCACGCCGGCGATCACCAGCGCGATGGCCGGCCCGCCAAGCTGGGCCAGCATGTCCACGCTGATCCGCGCGCCCAACAGCGCCACGCCGAGCCGCAGCACGGTGCGGGCGGTAAAGGCGATGCCCGGCGCGGTGCGGGTGCCGTCCTCGGCCAGAAAGTTCAGCGCCAGCCCCAGAAGCAGCGCCAGCAGCATCGCGGGCGCGCCGTAATGTTCCGACAGGAACTGCGCGGTGGCGGCCACCAGAACCGAGACGGCGAAGCCCGGAAACATCGAGCGCAGATCGTCGGGCGCGGGCAGCCGCCCGGCAAGGCCGGTCATGGACATCGGAAAACTCCTTCGGAATGGCCCGGCGGGTCATGCCGCCGGGCCGGAGATGCGATCAGGCCGCGCCTTTCTGGGGGCGCATGTCGGCGGCGTCGACACCGGCGACGACCACCGGCTTCTTCATCGCATCGCGGCGGAAGGGCTCGCCCAGCTCCTGGTTCAGCAGAACCTCGATGAAGGTGGTCTGGCCGTCCTTCATCTGGCGGTCCACCGCCTCGTGCAGCGCATGGGTCAGTTCCTCGGTGCTGCGGACCTGCACACCGTTCACGCCGCAGGCCTGGGCGATGCCGGCATACGAGGTGCCGCGGTCCAGTTCGGTGCCGACGAAGTTGTTGTCGTACCACAGCGTGGTGTTGCGCTTTTCCGCGCCCCACTGGTAGTTGCGGAAGATCACCATGGTGATCGCCGGCCAGTCGTCGCGGCCGCAGGCGGTCATCTCGTTCATCGAGATCCCGAAGGCGCCGTCGCCCGCGAAGCCGATCACCGGCGTGTCGGGGTTGCCGATCTTGGCGCCCAGGATCGCCGGGAAGCCATAGCCGCAGGGACCGAACAGGCCCGGCGCCAGGTATTTCCGGCCCGCCTCGAAGCTGGGATAGGCGTTGCCGATCGCGCAGTTGTTGCCGATATCCGAGGACACGATCGCCTCGGCCGGCACCGCCTGCATGATCGCGCGCCAGGCCTGACGCGGCGACATCAGATCGGCGTCACGCTCGCGCGCGCCCGAGTTCCATTCGGTGCCGGGATCGTCGTCCTCGTGGTCGAGGCTGGACAGTTCCTGCGCCCAACGCGACTTGGTCTGCGCGACCAGCGCCTTGCGATCCGCCCGGCCGGCATCGCCGGCGGTGTCGGACAGCTGCGCCAGGATCCCGCGCGCCACCTTGGCGGCGTCGCCCTGGATGCCCACGGTGACCTTCTTGGTCAGGCCGATCCGGTCGGCGTTGATGTCGACCTGGATGATCTTGGCGTCCTTCGGCCAGTAGTCGATGCCGTAACCCGGCAGGGTCGAGAACGGGTTCAGGCGGGTGCCCAGTGCCAGCACGACATCGGCCTTGGCGATAACCTCCATCCCGGCCTTGCTGCCGTTATAGCCCAGAGGGCCCATGGCCAGCGGGTGCGAGCCGGGGAAGCTGTCATTGTGCTGGTAGTTCGAGCAGACCGGCGCGTCCAGACGCTCGGCCAGCGCGGCCAGATCCGGGATCGCGCCCGACAGGACCACGCCCGCACCCGACAGGATGACCGGGAACTTGGCCTCGCTCAGCAGCCTCGCGGCCTCGGACACCGCCTGCTCGCCGCCCGCCGGACGCTCGAACGCGACCACCTGCGGCAGATCGACGTCGATCACCTGGGTCCAGAAATCGCGCGGGATGTTCATCTGCGCGGGCGCCGAGTTGCGCCAGGCCTGCATGATCACCCGGTTCAGCACCTCGGGGATGCGCGAGGCGTCGCGGACCTCTTCCTGATAGCAGACGCTGTCGGCGAACAGCCGCATCTGCTCCATCTCCTGGAAACCGCCCTGACCGATGGTCTTGTTGGCGGCCTGCGGGGTGACCAGCAGCAGCGGCGTGTGGTTCCAGTAGGCGGTCTTGATCGGCGTCACGAAGCCGGTCACGCCCGGACCGTTCTGCGCGATCGCCATCGACATCTTGCCGGTCGAGCGCGTGAACCCGTCCGCCATCAGACCGGCATTGGTCTCATGCGCGCAGTCCCAGAACGTGATCCCGGCCTTCGGGAACAAATCGCTCACAGGCATCATCGCAGAACCAATGATCCCAAAGGCATGCTCGATCCCGTGCATCTGCAAAACCTTAACAAAGGCTTCCTCAGTCGTCATCTTCATCGGCGTCGCTCCTTATTTGCGCTCGTCGCGGTAATGGTAGAGATGGTAGAGACCCCACTGGCCGAGCCGCCGGAATGGCGTCTTCCAGCCCTCATGGGGCAATTCGGTGTTGAAGATCGGCAGGTCCGGCACCGCTTCGCCCGCGACCAGCTGCGCCATCCGGCGGCCGGCCATCGCGGAATACATGACGCCGTTGCCGCCATAGCCAAGCGCGTAGAAGGCGCCGGGCAGGTCGGGCAGACCGGTGATGCGGGGCATCATGTCATGGCTGACATCCACCCAGCCCCACCAGCTGTAATCCAGATCGATCCCCCGCAGGGCGGGGAACTTGCGGGCCATGCCCTCGCGCAGCGCGGCAAGATGCGCGGGGTTCGCGGCGTCGCGGCCGGTGATCGCGGCGCGTGAGCCGATCTGAAGCCGGTTGTCCGGCAGCAGGCGGTAGTAGTGCCGCAGGGTGCGGGTGTCGGTCAGCGGCGACAGTTTCTGGATGCCCACGGCCTCCAGTTCCGAGGGCGTCAGCACCCGCGTCACCACGCTGTTCGACATGATCGGCATCAGCCGGTCCTTCAGCCGCGGATGCAGGCCGCGCGGCGCATAGGCCGCCGTCGCCACCGCTACCCGGCGCGCGCGGACGGTGCCGCCCGGCGTGCGCAGGTGATGGACGCCGTCCTTCAGCACCCAGCTTTGCACGGGGCTGTCGGTATGGACCTTCGCGCCCAGTTCCCGCGCCACCCGCAGATAGCCGAAGGCCAGCTTCGCGGCGTGGACGCCGACCCCGTCGGGTTCCCACATGGCGCCATGGGCCTCGTGGTCGCGAACGACGGTTTCGTGCAGCTCGTCCCGGCTCAGTATCTTCGCGCTATAGTCGAACGTTTCGTTCAGCAGCCGGGTCTCGCTCTCCAGCGCCGGCATCGCGCTGGCCTTGTGCGCGATATAATAGTGGCCGCCATCCTGAGGCTGGCAGTCGATGGCATGGTCGCGGATCAGTCCGCGGAACAGATCGAAGCCTTCGACCACCTCGGCATGCATGCCCTTGGCCACGTCGAGGCCCCAGCGTTCGATCCACTGGCTGCGCTTCAGTCGCCCGGAACTGATCTGCGCCTGCCCGCCATTGCGGGTCGAGCAGCCATAGGCGACGCCGTTCGCTTCCAGCACGGTGGCCTTGATGCCGTGCATCTTGGCCAGGTGGATGGCGGTCGAAAGCCCGGTATAGCCCGAGCCGATGACAGCGACATCGACATCCATGTCGGCCGTGACCGGGCCGTCATCTTCCGGCGCGGCGCCGGCGGTGCCGATCCAGTAGGTCGGGGCGTAGTCGCTGTGCGGACCAAGTCCGCGTGCCGTCATCGGATCGTAGAACGGATCGAAGGGCACCGAGCCTGCACGTTTTTCGATTACTTCCATGGCTGCACCCGCATCACTTCGCCGGAACCGGCGGACGCTGTTTGCGGATCGCCTGTTTCTCGACGATCCGGCCGTCGCGGATGCGGAACAGGTCCACGCCCTGCACCTCGGTCCGGGTGCCGTCGGGATTGGTGGCGCGGAAGGTCCATTGGCTGACGCCGCGGGTGCCGTCCTCGGACAGGAAGTGGCTGTGATCGGCCCATTGCACGTCGGGCATCGCGGTCCAGACGCCTTCGAAGGCCTTGGCGATGGCGGGCTTGCCCTCGATCTTGTTGCCGTATTCGTTGTCGCCCGCGACCGTGAAGAACACGCAGTCATCAGCGAAATGGGTCATCACGGCGTCGATGTCATGGCGGTTGAAGGCGTCGAAGGTGGCCTTCAGGTCGTCGGCGGTCAGCGCGCGGGTATCGGTGGCGGTCATTGGGAAAACTCCTTGCGGTTAGTAGCCCAGCATCCGGGGCAGCCAGAGGGCGATGGCCGGGAAGCAGGCGATGATGAAGATTGCGGTGACCGAGGCCAGCGCGAAGGGAATGGCGCGCAGGCTGATGCGTTCGATCGAGATCCCCGAGATGCCCGAGGCGATGAACAGGTTCTCGCCCAGAGGCGGGGTCTGGAAGCCCACCGACAGCGTGCAGATCATGACGATGCCGAAATGGATCGGGTCGATCCCCATCATGTAGGCGACGGGCAGCATGACCGGCACCAGGATCATGATCGCGGCCAGCGTTTCCATGAACATGCCGATGACCAGCAGCAGACCGATGACCATGGCCCAGATCAGGTAGATATTGTCGGTTAGCGACAGGATCCCGCCCGCGATCACGCCGGGGACGTTGTTCTCGACCAGGATGCGGCCGAAGATCGTGGCGGTGAACAGCACCAGCAGAACGCGGCCGGCAAGCCAGGTGGTGGTGTCCAGCGACTTGATGACCTCGCGCAGATCCAGTTCGCGATAGATCGCGCCGCCGACGAACAGCGTGTAGAAGATCGCGACGATGGCGGCCTCGGTCGGCGTGAAGAAGCCGGAATAGATACCGCCCAGGATCACGACCGGAGCCAGAAGCGCCCAGAAGCCCTGATAGCAGGCGCACATCACCTTGCGCAGAGACAGGGGTTCGGCCGAGCCATGGAAGCCGCGCATCCGGCAACGGATATAGTTCATGGTCAGCAGGCCGCCCGCCATCACCACACCGGGCAGGAAGCCCGCGATGAACAGCTTCGAGATCGAGACCGACTGGAACATGCCATGCGCCTCGACCGCCTCGGCGGGGGGTTGCAGGCCCATGGCCGAGATGCCGTAGATGACCATCGGGATCGAGGGCGGGATGATGATGCCCAGCCCCCCGGCGGCGGCGGTGACGGATGCGGCATAGCCGGGGCCATAGCCCTGACGCACCATTGCCGGGATCATCAGCATGCCGACGGCGGCGGTGGTGGCGGGCCCGGACCCCGAGATCGCGCCGAAGAACAGGCAGGCCATGATGGTCGCGGCGGAAAGGCCGCCGGTGAACGGTCCGGCAAGGCTTTCGGCCACGTTGATCAGGCGGCGGGAAAGGCCCGCGGCCTCCATCAGGGCGCCGGCGAGGATGAAGGCCGGCAGCGCCATCAGCGGGAAGGACCCCACCGAGGACCACGCCATCTGCACCATCTTGATCGGGTTGTCGCCCAGATACAGCATCGCGGCCAGCGACGAGACGCCAAGCGCCACGGTGATCGGCGCACCAAGGATCAGCAGCGCGAAGAAGGCGCCGAACAGGATTTCAATCAGGTAACTGTCCATCAGCGGTTCCTCTTCTCGAAGTTGCGCTGTTCGTCCTCGGCCAGTTCCAGCGCCGCTTCGACGCTGACCTTGTCGGGATCGGCCGGGTCGATGCCACGGACCAGCTTGAGGTAGTTCACCTGCAGGATGCGCAGCGTCATCAGGATGAAGGCGATGGGCAGGGCCAGATAGACGTAGCGCATCTCCCATCCCAGGGTCTGCGCTTTCACGAACGGCTTCAGCCGGCTGATGAATTCGATCGACTGCCAGATGAAGACGACGTTGAAGGCGATCCAGAACGCATCGCCAAGCGCCTCGACGATCCGGGCCTTGCTGCGCGGCAGCGCGTTCAGGTGAAAGCCCACGCGGTTATGGGCGGCGATGCGGGCGGCATAGGAGGCGCCGAAATAGGCGAACCAGACGAACAGGATGACCGAAAGTTCCTCGATCCAGGTGATCGAGAATCCGAAGATCTGGCGGGCGACGATCTGCGCGAACAGCAGCGTCACGAAGATGGCCAGCAGGATGCGGCAGACATGGCTTTCGAACTTGTCGAGAAACGACCAGAGCGCAGGCATGACGGGCCTCCGGGTTGCGAGGCGTGGCGGGAACGGGCGAAAAGGCTGGGAAAAAAAGGCCGCGCGGCAGGGAGGGGTCCGCGCGGCCTGCCGCCTCACTCGGCGGCGGGTTCGCGACCCAGCGAGGTCAGGACGTTGTCCAGCACCTCCTTGCCGCCGATCTGGTCATAGAATTTCGGCCAGACAGCCGCGGTGGCCAGGTCGATGAACTCTTTCTCGCCATCGGCCGGTTCGCTGATCTCCATGCCACGGCTGACCAGTTCGTCGCGGATCTTGGCTTCCTCGGCGCGCAGGAACTCGGCCGAGGCCTGGGTCGCGGCTTCACCGGCCGCCAGCACCTGCTGCTGCTGCTCTTCCGACAGCCCCTCGAACAGCGCCTCACTGACGATCAGCGGCTCGATCGAGAAGATGTAGCGCAGGTTCGTGATGTATTTCTGAACCTCGTCGAACTTCATCGCATAGACGGTCATGTAGGGGTTGTCCTGACCGTCAACGACCTTCTGCTGAAGCGCGGCGAAGGTTTCGCCCCAAGCCATCGGGGTCGGGTTGATGCCCCAGCTTTTGTAGGTCTCGATCATGATTTCGTTCTTCGGGACGCGGACCACCAGCCCCTGCAGGTCGGCCACGGTCGAGACGGGTTTCTTCGAGTTGGTCAGCACCCGGAAGCCCGAATAGCCCCAGCCGATGATGCGCACGCCGGCATCCTCGATGGTCTGTTCCACCATCTGCTTGCCGACTTCGCCCTGGGTCACCGCCTCTGCGTCGTCCTGCGACAGGATGACATAGGGCAGGGTCAGCGTGCCGACCGAAGGCGAGAAGGGGGTGATGTTGTTGATCGCGAGGATCGAGAAATCCAGCGTCCCGGTGGCGGCGGCGGTGACGGTGTCCTGCTCGTCGCCCAGCTGGCCGTTCAGGAACAGCTTGGCGGTCATGTCGCCACCCGACTGTTCTTCCAGCGCGGCGACGAAGGCCTTGCCAAGCGCCTCTTGCGTGCCGCCGGCGCCGTCGCCCACGGCCACGCGGTATTCGGTGGCGGCGGCCGGAAGGGCCAGCGCAAGGGCGGCCACGGTGCCGGTCAGCAGGCGTGTCATATAGGTCAATTGGTCGTCTCCCTGTTATCGTCGCGTTGATCGCGATGCGTGGTGATGCGACCAAATGTTGCAGGTGACGCGGCGGAATGATATGTCCAGTTTGAACAGTTGATAGGTCCAGATGTCAGCCCGGATTCCCACCGAAATCATCTTTCTGCGCGAGGATGAGGCGCCGACGCTGCAGGGGCGGCTGGCGGCGGCCATCGTGCGGGCAGTTCTGGAAAGCCGGGCCCGGGCAGGCACACGGCTGCCTTCAAGCCGCAGTCTGGCGGCGGCGCTGGGGATATCGCGGATGACGGTGACGCTGGTCTATCAGGAACTGGTCAGCCAGGGTTATCTGGAGACGCTGCCTAGATCTGGTATCGCGGTGGCGGCGACAGTGCCGCACAGGCGGCTGCGGACCTCGGGCGTTCGCCTTGGGGTCGGCCGGCCGCCCGACTGGGGGGTATGGCTGTCCGATCACCAGATGCCGCGCCGGGTGATCCGCAAACCCGCGAACTGGCGGGATTTCCGCTATCCCTTCATCTACGGGCAGGCGGATCCGACGCTGTTCGACCACAACGCATGGCGCGACTGCGCGCGGCGCGCGCTGGGAACGCGCGATTTCGCCGATCTGGCCGCCGACCGCTATGGCGCCGACGATCCGCTGTTGATCGACTACATCTGTTCGAACACCCTGCCGCGCCGCGGCATACATGCCCGGCCAGAGGAAGTGCTGGTCACGCTGGGGGCGCAGAACGCGCTGTTCCTGGCGACCGAGCTTCTGGCCCGCGCCGACCGGCTGGCCGTGACCGAGGAACCCGGCTATCCCGATTTCGCGGAAACGCTGCGCCGCGCACAAAGCCCGACCACGTTCCTGCTGGTCGATCACGGCGGGCTGAATCCCGCCGATCTGCCCGAAAAGACCAGCCTCGTGATCGTCACCCCGAGCCATCACATCCCGACCGGCAGCACCATGCCGCTGGACCGTCGGCGCGATCTTATCGCCCGTGCCGCGGCGCAGGACTTCCTGATCATCGAAGACGATTACGACTTCGAGATGTCCTATCTCGCGCCGCCCGCGCCGGCGCTGAAGTCGTTGGATCAGGACGGCCGCGTCGTCTATATCGGCAGTTTTTCCAAGTCGCTGTTTCCGGGGTTGCGGATCGGATACATGGTCGGGCCGGCGGAGCTGATCGCCCAGGCCCGCGCGCTGCGTTCGATCATGCTGCGCCACCCGCCCAGCCATCTGCAGCGCATCACCGCCTATTTCCTTGCGCTGGGGCATTACGACGCGCATATCGTGCGCCTGCGGCAGACGCTGAAGGCACGGCGCGCGACCCTTGAACGGGCGCTTTCGCAGACTTCGTTGCAGATCGCGGGCGCACCGTCTTCGGGCGGCTCCAGCATCTGGGTCCGCCTTCCCGGCAATACCGACAGTGCAGAACTGGCCGAGCGCCTGCGCCAACAAAGCCTGCTGATCGAACCCGGCGCGGTATTTTTCGAAACCCCGCCCGATCCCTGTCCCTATTTCCGCCTCGGCTATGGTTCGATCTCAGAGAAGGACATCGCCGCCGGAATCGCCCTCATCGAGCGCGCGACGCTTACAGGCAAGGCATCCTCGGCGCCGTTGATCTGAATTGGTATTCAGGATACTTATTATTCGAAATGCCGCACGGGACAGATACCGGTCCCTCGGTGAACCGGGGTATCTCGCTGGATGAATGGAACAGGAACATGGCAGGGAGCGCGCCAAGCTGCCGGACCCGACAGATCGTCGCCGTCGCGCATGTCGCGCAATGTCCCTGGAACAGCGAAGGTCACGTGACCGTAATCACAACAATGCCGTGGTTCTGCGGGAGGACCTGAACCTCGCGGCTGGCAAAGGGAAATCCTCGTCATGACGGACATTCTGAGAACGCCGCTCTGCGACCTGCTTGGCTGCGAGGTCCCTGTCCTTCTTGCCGGGATGGGCGGCGTGGCCCGCTGGGAACTTGCCGCCGCCGTCGCGTCGGCAGGTGGCTATCCGACACTGGGCATGGTGCGCGAGGATCCGGACCTGATCGCGCAAGAGGTCACCGCCCTGCGCGCCGCGACCGATCGCGACTTCGCCGTCAACCTGATCCCCGCCGCCACCGACGCGGCCCTTCTGACGGCGCAGATCGACCGCTGTCTGGAACTCGAGGTTCCGGCCTTCTCGTTCTTCTGGGATGTCGTTCCAGAGGCCGTCAGGCGCGCGAAAGACGCGGGTTGTCTGGTGCTGCATCAGGTAGGCACGGTGGAAGCTGCCCGGAAGGCCGAGGCCGCCGGCGCCGACTTGCTGATCGCGCAAGGCGTCGAGGCCGGCGGACATGTTCACGGGCGGACGCCTGTATTCGATCTTGCGCGCTCCTTACGGGAAGCGGCCGGAATTCCGGTGGCCGTGGCGGGCGGCATGTCGACGGGTGAAGATCTTGCCCGAGCCCTGCGGGAGGGACTTGCCGGAATTCAGTGCGGCTCGGCCTTTCTTGCGACAGAGGAATCCTTCGCCCATCCTTATCACAAGCAGCGGCTGGTCGAGGCCACGGGCGAGGACACCGTGCTGACCGACGTGTTCGTCCTGAACTGGCCGAAGGGCGCGGCGGTGCGGGTTCTGGAAAACTCGGTGACGCAAGGGCTTGACGGCAAGTTGCTGGGCCATGACCCGAACGACCTGCCGCGCGAGACGATTGCTTGGGACGATGCGACGCCGCGCCTGCGCTACAGCACGGACTCGCCATTGCGGACGACAAGTGGCGATCTGGAAGCGATGGCGCTTTTCGCGGGGCAGGGGATCGGGGCTCTGGAGACGGTCATGCCAGCCGCCGAACGCCTGAGACTGATGGCTCGGGACGCAAGGAGCCTGCTGGGTCCGGATCCGGGGCGTTGATTGGCCCGATCGCCTCGGCCTGATCGGCGCCGTCCGCAACTGCGCTCAGGCGTTGACGCCCTTCATGCCCTCGGTGGGGTAGCGGTCGCCGGCGAATCTTCCCGGTGCATAAGCGTGGTCGAGTTTGGCGATGTCGTCTGCCGACAGGCGCAGACTCGCGGCGGCGATATTCTGTTCGAGATAGCTCAGCCGCTTGGTGCCGGGGATGGCGAACACACCCTTGGCCAAAACCCAGGCGAGCGCGACCTGCGATGGCGTCGCCTCACGCTGATCCGCGATGTCGCGCAAGGTATCGAGATGCGCGAGGTTCGTCTCCAGCGCGTCCCCGGCAAAGCGAGGCGCGTTGCGGCGGAAGTCGTTCTGGGCAAGGTCGCTGCTTTTCATCCTGCCCGACAGCAAGCCGCGTCCCAGCGGGCTGTAGGCGACGAAAGCGACGCCCAGTTCCCGGCAGGTCGGCAGCATGTCGGCCTCCATGTCGCGGGTGGTCAGCGAATATTCGCTCTGCACGGCGGCCACCGGATGGACCGCGTGGGCGCGGCGCAGGGTCTCGGCCGAAACTTCGCTGAGACCGATCCGGGCGACCTTGCCCGCCCGCACCAGATCGGCCAGCACCTCGATGGTGTCCTCAATCGGCCGTCCGGCTTCGGCGCGATGGACATAATAGAGGTCGATCCGCTCGACGCCGAGACGCCTAAGCGAAGCCTCGCAGGCTTCACGGTGTGATCCCGGGTGGCCATTGAGCAACTGTGTCTATGCTCAAGCCCGGTGCTGCCAAGCAGGTTGGCGTCCGGGTCGATTCTGGTCACGCGCGTGTCTCCTACGCCCACATCCTGGCCGCGATGTCCTGTTCTTCCTTGCCGGTGGCATCGGCATAGATCGCGGTGGTGCTGAGCTGGGCGTGCCCCAGCCATTTCTGCAGCATGTGCAGCGGGATGCCGTTGACGGCCGCGTTGATCCCGAACCCGTGCCGCAGACCCTTGGGACTGCGCTGCGGGGCGTCGGGGATGCCGGCCTCGATCATGATCTTCTTGACGATCTGCCAGACCCGCACCCGGCTCAGCGGCCAGATCGGGACCTGGGCCTGTTTTCGGGATCTCTGGGCCTCGCGGATGCCGTGCGCGGTGTTGAGCGTGTCCAGGTAATCCGGCGGCACCGGGACGGACCGGTAAACGAGTTTCACCTTTCCCGCCGCGTTCTGCCGCTTCTTCAGGGATCGGATCGCAATCGTCCCGCCGGAGAGATCCACCCGGGCCGGAGTGATCTCAACCAGCTCGGAGGGCCGGCAGCCGGTGAAGTGCAGCGTCTCGCAGAGGGTCCGGTTGCGGGCTGGCTGGCGCCGGGCCGCGGCCAGGAAGGCGGCGCGTTCCTCGGCGTTCAGGTAGAGCCGGTGTCCGGCCGGGTCGTGGAGGCGCATCTCGCTCATGGAAAACAGTTTACGGGCGAAGTGTTAAGCCGGGAAGCGGAAAGACGCCCCCTGCCCGGCTTTGGCGCGGCTCGGGCGGATCGCGGGCTTAACACTATGGGTAATAGTGTTAAGCGTCCTGCGCTGTATGTCATCGAGGACAGGCCCCAACGAGTTTACATAAAACCAAATTGGCTATTGGACGCTACCCTGGGACCTGAAGCTCAGCGTCAATCTCGCTAAGGATCACCTGCATCCGTTCTAGATCCTTGACGAAAAACGTACGGGCACAGGCAAGGCAGTAGTGGTGAGCGTCGCCGTCTGACTTGATCGTGAGACGCTTCATACCTTTCTCGATCCGGTGCTGCCTGCTTTGCCGGCAATTATGGGCGCGACCGGCTGTTGTGATTTCCATGCTGACGATCAGCGATCTAGGCCGTGGCATTGCGAAGTTCTTCTTCTAGTCGGCGCACAACGGTCGGAAGCGCTTCATGCGCGGCGTTGAGCTGATCGAGCGTGAAATTCTGCCGGTCGGCCGACTGCCCCCCGACACGCTCATTGATGCGGCTGTGAAGCTGCGCGACCGTCCAAGCGAAATTTCGTTCCCTCCGCCGTGGATCAAGGTTTCTGCCGCCGGTGCTTATCCCGAGGCGTCCTAGAATGCCGCCGCTCTCGTTCTGGACCCGCTCATTAAGGGCAGCCCGGCGCGCTTCGCGCCGATCCTGCCGGGTCATTCGGAGCCGCCGGATCTCCTGAGCAGCCTGATCGGGCGTGACGCCCATTTCGGCGAGCTGTGCGAGAAGCTCCGCTGCGTGAGGGTCGCCTATAGGGTCCAAGTCGGCGGCGCGAACGCCGCGCTCCTCCAAGACCTCTACCGGATCGAGCCCCCCTCTCCTGCCGAATTCGCGCTCCGCGGCATCGCCGCTGAATTCGACCTCTTCCGCTTCGGGAAGCAGGTCGGCGAAAAAGCCCTGATCTGCCTCACTGAACGCCCGGAAGTCGTTCCAGCGCCGTGCGACATTGGCACCGACATGAAAGACGACCACACCCTGGTTCAGCGGGTGGCCCGGCGCGTTCTGCTCGATCACGCGCATGATCCTTCCCACAAACTGCACGAACGGGCTGAGATTGGCGAAGACGCTGCCGACCATCGCGACGGCGAGGTACTTGTGATCGAAGCCCTCCCCCAGCATGCGGGCCTGCACGATTACGTCCAGCTCGTGATTTTCAAGCTGCTGAAAAACCCGCTCATTAGCCTGCGCTTCCCGCGAGTGTACGTAATCGGCCCGGAGACCGCGGGCGCGGAACGCTTCGGAGATCTGAATGCAGTGATCGTAATTGAGTGCTGAAGCGATGATCTTTAGCCTTTGCTCGCCGGTTTCCTCGCGCAACCGGCGCAGCTCGGCGATGGATTGGTCCACGATGGATCCGAGCGTTTCTTCGGACATGACAATTCCGCGCCGGAACTCGGCGTTCGACTCGCCGAGTGCGCGAACTTCGTCCGCCCCGATGATCCGCTCGCCGCCGCTGCTGCGGTCGATGTAGCGGAGCTCGGTGGGTCTCAGCATCTTGGCGCGCAGGCGCTTAACATACCCCACTTCGATGGCGCGGAGCACGGGAAAGCTGTAGATGATTTCACCTTCCATCAGCGCCCCGTCAGCGCGCATGGGAGTGGCGCTGAAATTGACGATGCGGGCGGCTGGGAAACGCCGCTTTACCTGCTGCCAGCTGGCCGCTGTGTTGTGGTGTGCCTCATCGACCAAGATCAGGTCAAAGAAATCGGGCTCCAACTCGTCCAGCCAGCGGTTCTCCTCGCCGGCAATCTGCTGGATGTTCGCGACCGCAACCTCGCAGTGCCGTATGTCGTCCATATTGACGCGGCCGCTTGCCACGACAACGGTTTCCGGGAAATTGTCATCGGCGCCAAGGACACCGCACCGCTCATAGAAATTCGTCGGGCTGTTGGCTCGCAGGTCTTCCCCGAGTTGACCCCGGATACGCGTTCCGGGTGCAATGACAAGGACGCGCCGCGCGTGGATGGCATAGGGTGTGATCGCGATCAGACCAGACTTGCCGCAGCCGACCGGTAGGACGATTCCAACTTCGCCGGGCGCATCCGGCTGTTGAAAATACTCCCTGATGTGCTCCCAGCCTTCCCGCTGCGGAACCCGCAGTGCGTCGTTGCTGGCGATAACGGCGTTATGGTCAAATGCCATGATGTATCCTCAGTCCTTCAGTTATTGCGCCAGAAAGACCGCGAGATGTGCAGCTCTGAAAGGCATTGAGAAAGGAAACCTGTGCTTTCGCCCCTGCAGGGCGGGTGTGAGAAATCATGAAAAATGTGCCTTATTTATCAAACGGGGACCATTCCAATTCGCGGTTACTCCGCTTCCGCTATTCTTAGATTCCATATTCGCCCTTTAGGGTCATAAGATCGGCCTTGAACGCATCATGCATTTGCTTCGTATAGATCCGAGTGATGCGACCATCGTTCTGCCGCTGGATTATCTTGCGCAGATCGTTAGCCCGTGCCTTCCAGGTTAGTCCATCGGTGATAAACAGAAGGCTAGCGTCGTGCCGCTTTGCGGCAATGATGGCATCAAGATCGCCAATGATGTCGCTCATCTTGGAGCCGGTCGCGCCATAGCCTTTCGACTCGATCAGAATGAAAGGTTGGTCTTTTTTGGGGATGGCGAAATCGCATTTTGCAGGACCGGCGGCGCCCTGAAATGTGCAGCGAGGTTCATAGGCCGATCCGAAAACTTCTTTGATAATATCTTCGGCAAAGTCTTCGAGGCCCCTACCCCTCTGCTGACCCTGGATGGCGCTACCACGTCCTGACCGCAGGCGTTCCTTCAAAATATCGCTCCAGACCGGCACAGTATTCACGGTTACGGTCATCGCGTCCAACAGGCCTAACTCAATCAGCACACTCAGATAGGCTTCCTGGTCGCCTTGATAGCGTTTGATTCCAGTGCCTCCTGGTCCAAGTCGATCAGTAAGTTCGACTTCCAACTTATCCTTAGAAAACCCGAGAAAAAGACCCACACAGAACTTGGATACTTGGAAGGACGTGCCGTCCTTCGCATCGATCAGAGAGGCGATATCGGCACGTTCAAAACTGGCTTTCATCGGAACGGCCTGGAGCCGCTCCATGATCGCTTCTGCCGTGTTGTCCATCCAGTCTGCTTCAAGCGGTGAAAGACTGTCGATGATCTGGTCGAAGCTTTGATGAACAACTCGCATTATTGCCCCACGATTAAATATTCTTCGACAAAAGCCCGCTTCACCTTACTATGTGTGCCGAAGTGATATGTGTGGTTGCGCCGAAAGACCCGCACATCCGGCTTTGTGTTCTTCATGATATCGGTCAGCTGTTCGAGGTCCGGAAATCCGTTCGAGCTATAGGACAGAACTATCTTCTGATGCCTGAATTTCTGGAAAAGGCGCTCGAATGCTTCGACTGCCTGTTTTCGATAGCTAAACGGTGTAAAGCGTTTCGGAATTTTTCGTACTTTTGTGGAGTAGTCGATGTCTAAGCCCTGCCAGTAGCAAGATAATCCTTCCAGAAAATGATAGCGCTTAATGTAGCAATTATCATCTGCGCGCGGCACATAGGGAGGGTCAAGATAAACTAGGTCAACACCTCGTGTTTCAGTCTTGAAGACGTCATTGCGGGAAGCATGATTGCGCCGATTGTTTGAGAAAACGGCTTCGTTGAAAACCTCCACCTGTTCGAAAAAATGCTCTTCGATGGATAAGCGCAAATCTCGGCGACCGTCATCGTACTTGGATAGGTCGCCGGAGATCGTGAACACGCCACGCGGTTGGCGTTTGACGCAGGCACGCATAAGCGCAGCCATCGCCAGATCTTGCTGATACGGGTTGTCGAGCTGGCGAAGATTCCCAGATATCCTGTCCAAGAATCGCAAATCTTCCGGTGTATAGAATACGCCCGAAAAGGTCTTTTCTATGAAGTTATGCGTGTTGGCTGGAGCGGCCAACAAGCACTTCATGGCGGGGCCATCGAGCTGGACGCTGTTGTTTTTAATGAGCGCCTTGCCGATGGTCGCAGACATATTAAGAAAGTCACTGGTTATCACGCGGCGGTCCATCGCCTTGATGAGATATCCGACTGCATTACTGCCGCTAAACGGATCCAGAGCCGTTTCGAAGTCGAGTGTTTCCAGAACTTCGTGGATCCACGGAAGTAGGCGGCGCTTGGATCCCATGTAACGCAATTCAGGAAAGCGCTCGACCTTCTGAAGCGCCAAGGGACGCGCCCGGCTGTCAATTGCGGCCGTGGCCTCTGGCTTGATGATGCGAAGTGTCTGCTGCCCCATGGTCATTCTTCATAGTTATTTTGTAATTATATACAGTATCTTACGATCTGGCTCCCTGCCAGTACAGAAATTCGAGGATATCATGAAATCATGATATCAGCGTTTCGTGGAGCTGTAGGCTTTCCACATTGCCATGAAGAATTGAGACTTCGCGCCCTTAGAGAAGCCGAACTCCTCCCCTGCCCTTGCACTGAATGCGTCGAAGACCTCCGGCGGTACCATGACCTGGAGCGGCTTCTTCTTACCCTCAGTAGGGCGCGGATCGGCCTCGATGACGCTTGGCGCTTTCTCACGCGGCGGCGGAGCGCCCTTCTTCAAGAGTGATGTGTTGGCCATTACGCAACCTCCTTCGCCGCCGTCAGTGCGGCCAAGCGGTCGATTATCGACTGTGCCAGCCGTTCGGCCTTCTCGTTTAGCGTTCGGTGCGGCGTCTCCGTGATGACCTTTCCAGCATCGTGCGCGATGCCATACGCGGTCGAGACAGGCACAAACCCGTCAAGCGTCGTGTAGTCGGTCTGCTCAAGGTATGTCCGCGCAGCATTCAGCTCAGCATCGCTGTTCGTCGTCTTCACCAGGGCGAACGCGATCTTGCCAGGGCTGATCCCTGCATCCGCAAGGCCGTGTGCGAGTTTCACGGCAGGCCGCAGATCGTCTTTCGTCTGTCCTGTCGGGATAACGACCAGATCAGCTGCTTTGGCGATGTCCAGCGTTTGCTGGGAGGAGTGCGGACGGCCGTCGAGGATGTAGGCGTCGAAGCGAGGCGCTTCGGCCAAAGCCGTCTTGATGTTACCGAAAGGCTGTACTTGGATTTCTGGCTCGATCTTCGCCTCGGCGCGATCAGCCGCCCACTCGGTGCATGTTGTTTGTTGGGTGTCTAGGTCTGCGATCTTGACCGCGAAGCCGTCCTTGGCGAGTTCGCGCGCGAAGAGACGTGCCAGAGTCGACTTCCCTGCCCCGCCTTTCTGCGAGACCATTCCGATGATGTAGCTCATGATTTACCTACTCGATTTGGTTTTGTTTTTTACATGGTACCATGAAAACATGCTTTCTCAATGGCTTGGTATCATGACGCCATGACGCGAGGTAAACATGAAATCATGATAGCATGAAAACGCGTAACCATGAAATCATGGACGCCCCCTCTTCTCGTACCAGCTCTTGCAGAACTTCACGAAGTGACGGGCAGGGTGCTTAGGCTCGATCTCGTTCTCGCCCAGCCATGACCGCCATTCCCGCTCCAGCATGTGTGTGTCCCAGCCAGGAGCAGCCGACTTGGCTTCAATGTGTGCATCCCCATCGAGGTGGCCTTCCCATGCTTCCGCGCCGGAGCTGGCAAGCATGGAGCCACGATTGCGGAACGTCACCATATCGGTCTCAGCATCGAAGGTAACGCTGTAGTCTGGCAGGTGGTCGTAATCGGCCAGATCACGGATCATCTGACGAAACCGCTTCATAGGACTCTGCGAGCCCGTCTTCTTGAGAAGGGTAGGGAGGCCGATTCGCCACTCATCCTGATAGCCGCAATGCTTGCGGGCGATCTCGTACACCCGCCGCTCAATAGGTTTCCGCAGCCGAAAATAGTCCTTGTGGAGCGTCAAGACTTCTTGAGAGCGGATCGCGTTGAACACCCAATCCGAGAGCTTCACCTCACACCAGAGCAGCCGCCCGTCGAGGCCGTGCTTGCGACGGATCGAAGCCGTGTCGATCAGGCCGAAGGTGTCGTACTGCTCTTCGTCGGAAGTCTTGATGTTCGTGCTAATGCGCGTGCCTGCAAGGCGGTCGATGGCTTCGACCAGGGCTGTGTAGTCTTTTCCCGCAGTCCCACGGTTCGTGAAGACCAAGAGATCCCGCGAGTTGATCCGCACCCGTGGCGATACTTCCTCGTTCTTCTTGAGCTTCGCCATGATCTGCGAAATGCAGTAGATGAGGATATCCTTGTCGTAGATCGTCGCTAAGCCTTTGACGCTGGGTGTTATTTCGATCCAGTTTCCGTTATGCTCATAGCGCCGTACGTTCGTCTCGGGCTTCTTCGACAGCGAGTAAAAGGGGTGCTCCATGTGCGCCATCATGTCCTTGAGGATCGCGTCAGCCACGTCGCAGATGAACAGGTCATGCTGCGGATGCCGCTCAGGCAGGAGTGGAGCAGGGAGCTTTGTCCCCTCGTCGGAGGCATCGAGATTCGGGGTTTCAGTGTCCATGCCATGACTTTCGGGGTTTCAGTATCCGTTTGTCAAGATTCGGGGTTTTAGTTACCCACAAAAAGATTCGGGGTTTTAAGCGCCAAGATTCGGGGTTTTAGTTACCGAGATTCGGGGTTTCAGTTACCGG
>NZ_CP115771.1 GCF_027912835.1 Paracoccus sediminicola | reverse complement strand
GGAACCGCTGGCCGCTGAAGTACCGAAGCCAAGACTTCGCCCCTCTGGGAACCAAGATTCGCCCCTTTGGGAACCGAAACTTCGCCCCTCTGGGAACCAAGATTCGCCCCTCTGGGAACCGCAGACATCACAAAAGTTGGCAATTTATTTTAGATATCAACGATGTGACCGATGCGTGGCTCACTCGTAACTTACTAACCCTTTATATAACTAAAATAACACTAGTGAGGTCTTGTGGATGACTTGTGCTGACAGACATGATGGACCCCCGCTCAGGACAATTTCGACTGGGGCGTTATGCTCAGAAAGCTAAGAAATCAGCGTTCGTTCTCATACCCTCGATCCCGATCTTCCCCGAAGGTTTCCTTGAGGACGTCGCGATTGTCAGCCATCAGGTTTTACCAAGACGACGAAACAGGCGAGCGAAGAAGCTTTGATCGCGCCCACAGTCACAAGTGGCGAGGTGAGGGCGGGCAAGCGGTTTGGGACAATCTTCGCGCACTGGACGCCGCTCATGTGACTGAATGGGCGGTCTATAGTGCGAACGGCAGAACGCCGGAACATGACGAATATGCTTACAACCGCCCCCAGAGGCCGCTTGGCGTTCTTAGAAATGGTCGGCAGGTTCTCAACACCCCCGAAAGCCGCCCCGCTTTCATGGCCTTCCTGGTCTACAAGCTGAAACAGGCGGACGGGCAACTTACGGAAAGCCTGCCCCAGTTGATCGAGGAATGGCAAAGCAGCGGTTGGGTTTTTGCCTTTGAAAATGCCTCAGTTTCGCACGTCGAAGGCGTCAGCGTTCTTCGCCTGACACACCGCGCCGCGACCGACAACGCGAAGGTCTGGTATCGGGATTTATGCCAGGAATGCGACAGAGCCTTTTTTTCGTGGAAATGGCCGCACGGTCGTATTTCCCGCAAATATCTGGTATCATGCAGGAAATTCAGAACACGCCAAATTTCAAGGAAGCTATCTCAATGAAGATCAACGATAGCTCAATATCAGTTCAATGACAGATCAAACCTTATGTGCCGAAGGCAAAGGAACCCCCCTTTCCCCCTTTTCTCAGGAAGGATCACCAATGGGACTAGCTGAATCCGTTTCTCTCCTACGCCAAGTGACAACGCTAGCTGAGGTGTTGGATTGCTTAGAAGATAAGAAGGCCTGGTAGTGCCCCGGGCAACTTTCCAAATGATTTCGGCAAAATCTGAGGTGCGGCATGGGCGGATCAGGTAGCGGGCGACACTGGCAGTTTGGCGCTGACACAACGGACGATTACCGTTCGATTGATATTCGGTGGCTCAAACGCGAAGGGCTTTTGGAATCCGGTGTCAGTCGCAGCATCACCTGGTCGCGGGGTGGCGAGGTGACAGGCTCAATCAATGTCCGTTCTGAGCCGGGGCGTGTGATCCTGGACTACCGCCACCGGGATCGAGGCGGGGAGTGGCAACCCGAACGCTACCCCGTCTATCTCGATACCACGCCCTGCCACATAGGCGGTGAGCGGCATTGGTTCCTTTGCCCTGCCCGTGGGTGTGGTCGCCGGGTCGCCATCCTTTACGGCGGTGCAATCTTTGCGTGCCGCCATTGCTACCGGCTGGCCTACCCCTCTCAGCGCGAAAAGCCAGGAGATCGAGCGGCCCGCAAGGCTGACAGGATCAGGGACAAGCTGGGTTGGGAAGGTGGCGTGCTGAACGGCCCTGAGCCTTGGAACAAACCCAAAGGGATGCACCAAGCTACCTTTGACCGTCTGCGCTGGAAACATGACCGTTTCGCAGACCGTGCGCTGGCCGGTTTCGCTGAGCAGTTCGGATTCGACCTGCCAGACGAATACCGTTTCTAAAATAGGCTGATTTAGACAAGCTGGCCCGCCGCCCTGCCCGCCTCATTCTGTGTGGGGAAGTTGGCAGGAAATAGGGCCGCTTTCTTCGCGTCCTGGTAGTGCCCCGGGGGATGGTGTAAGAGCGCCGACCTTCGGAGAGGTCCAAAGCTGATCAGGTCGCCACGGCGGACAGCCTGATGTCGGGATTGTCGGTGACGCGCGCGAGGCTTTCAAGAGACATATATCTCCGCGCAACCGTCCATTCGTCATTGGTTTCAAGCATCAGCGCGCCGACGAGCCGGATGATTGCCTCGTCGTTCGGGAAGATGCCGATGACGTCAGACCTGCGCTTGATCTCCCGGTTCACCCGCTCCAGTGGATTTGTCGACGCGATCTGAGCCCAGTGCTCGCGGGGAAAATCCATGTAGGCGAGCACGTCGTCGCGCGAGACGTCCATGAGGGTGCCGAGCCTCGCCTGCTTCTCGCGCAGTGCGTCCGCGACGACCTCCCATTGGGCTTCGGCATCCGCCTTGTTTTCCTGGGCGAAGATCGTCTTCAGCATGGCTGCCACAGCCGTGCGCTGCTTGGTCGGAGCATGGGCGAGCGCGTTGCGCATCCAGTGAACGCGACAGCGCTGGTGCGTTGCATCGAACACTCGCCGCGCAGCAGCCCGCAGCCCCTTGTGGTCATCGGCTACGACCAGCTTCACACCGCGCAGGCCACGGTCTGCGAGAGAGCGCAGGAAGTCGGTCCAGAACGTTTCTGCTTCGGAAGGACCGGTGGCGACGCCGAGAACCTCGCGCTTGCCGTCCTCGTTGACCGCGACGGCGATTATCACAGCGCGGCTGACGATCCGTCCGCCCTCACGCACCTTCACGTAGGTCGCGTCGAGCCAGAGATACGGCCAGGCTCCTTCCAGCGGGCGAGAGAGGAAGGCGTTCACCCGCTCGTCGATTTCGACGCAGAGGCGACTGACCTGGCTCTTCGACATGCCGCCCGCGCCCATGGCCTTCACCAGATCGTCCACGGAGCGCGTGGAAACACCTTGGACGTAGGCCTCCTGAATCACCGCCACGAGCGCCTTCTCGGCTGTGCGGCGCGGCTCCAGGAAGCTGGGCAGGTAGCTCCCTTTTCTCAGTTTCGGGATCTCCAGCGCGATCCGCCCGGCACGGGTGTCCCAGTCCCGGTCCCGGTAGCCGTTCCGCTGAACCTCCCGCAGGGGCGAACGTGCGCCCTTCGCGGCGCCGGTTCGCTCTTCTACCTCCGCTTCCATGATCCGCTCGGCCGCGAAGGCCAGCATCTCGCGGACGAGGTCGCCGTCAGCCTGCTTCTCAACCAGCTCGATCAGCGTCATTCTGTCGTCGGTCATCGTCATCTCCGTTCTTGGTTCAAGGTCTCGCAACCCGAACCTGCCCGAAGATCGACGATGGCCGCCAGCGTCACACCCGGCCGCGCGCTGCGCTACGCCAGGGGCTCCGCGCGCGGCCTCCTACACCAACCGGTGGGGCACTACCCTCCTACCAGTATCAATATGTTCAGTTTCACCGAAGTCTCCGTATAAAAACCCTACGTCCGTTGTGTTCTTATACATATGTGTGCATTTACGTAATTACGCAAGTGCGTAGCTATGAATTTATGCGTTTGCGGTTTCGCGCATTTGCGGTAGCTTCGCCCAAAAAGACGGGAGAGGCATAATGTTCTTCACGCGAGCAGGACGTGTCGTTGCATGGCTGGCAATCATATTTGGCGTCTTGAGGATTGCCCTTGCGCTGTTCGTCGTTCAATCGGGCGACCCTAGCCTTGTGCCTCGATACCTTGGAAGCGGCACCACGGGCCAAGCGATAGACCAGGGCCTTTACGTTCTAATCTTCGGAATAGTTGTTGGCGTTCTGACAGACATCAGCCGGTCAGTTGCCAACACCACCGGCACCCAATCATGAAAACGATCCTTATAGCTGCTCAGAAAGGCGGGGCTGGCAAAACGACGCTGGCCCGCAACCTGTCTGTTGCCGCCTCTCTCGATGGCCAGAAGGTGCTTTGCCTCGATCTGGACCCGCAAGGCTCACTCAGAGGATGGTGGGAAAGCCGCGAAGCTGAAACCCCGGCAATGCTGGACCGTGACCCGGCCCCTCACGCGCTACGCGCCACACTGGAAGCGGCCAAGGCGCAATTCGACCTCTGCATAATCGACACGCCACCAGCGGCCCCAGAATGGCTATCTGAGGCGCTTGGCGCGGCTGACCTGGTGTTGATCCCAGTTCGGCCTTCCCCTGACGACCTGCGGGCCGTGGGCGCGACCACAGCCGCCGTGAACGCTGCGAATGTTCCGTTCGCCTTTGCCCTGTCTCAAACGCCGCGTGCGCGGATCACAGAAGAAGCGGCCCGCGTCTTGGCGCAGCATGGCAGGGTTGCCCCGGTGAATATCGCTCAACGTGTCGCCTATGCTGAGACCGGCGCGACCGGCCAAGGGATATCTGAGACAACCGACGACAAGGCGGGGGCAGAGATTGCCGCCGTATGGGATTACGTGAAAGGGATTCTGAATGGCTAAGAAACCCGTGGCCCTCGATGGCCTGTTGAACACCGAAAGCCGCCCAACGGATACCGGGATACCGCAACGCGGGGCAGGGCAGGGCGCAGCTCCGGCGGACAAGAAATCGGCGAAGCGACCGGGCGAGAAGCGGCTGACACTTGCCCTCGATGGCGAGACCTACAAGCGCCTGAGGCTTCATGCTGCCGAAACTGACCAAACGCACCAAGCAATTTTGGAGGTCGCCCTTGCGGAATACCTTAAGCGCGCAAATGCGTAGTTACGTAATTACGCTCCTTTTGCTTCTTGGCCTTTTTTTGGTCGCCCCGCACGGCCTCGCGGCTGGGCCGTCCAGCTACATTTGCCAGTTCACCAACTTCAAAATTCCTGGCACAAATACCGAGAATCGAGAATGGGTTGGTGAAAAGGCTATGGAGACGACCGTCGCTATCGACCGGATAACGGGCCGTGTAATTCATCCGGTGATTGGAAACACGAGCTTCAGCAATGTGACCCTGCTAAACGAAGGTTCCGCCTCATGGGGTTTCAAGGCTCTTGCAGATAGCGGGGAAGGCGGGCACGTCCGCTATTACGAAGTACAGGAATACGACGAAGGCGATGTCAAAACCTTCCTTGCTATCGCAGACGGCATTGCCTTTTTCGGTGAGTGTCGTTGACACTCATGGGAAAGCCTCTGTCTGAACAGCCAATCCTTTCCCTGGTAACGGTTTTCCGATTTTAACCCCCTTGGAGCAAGGCCTTGGACGAAAAGGAATTAAAGCACACAGTCTATGTCCGACGAAATGGTAACGCTTGGGAGAGTGGCTACTTCAATCGCCATGGAGAAGTCGAAGCCGTTCAACGCGACATAGACACCTTACACAAAGCACGGCAGTACGCCGCTGGTGTGTGGGGTGATGTGTATCATGGAACGAACAACTACATTCGATCCTACCCTGCCAGGCCCAAAAAATTTCCTGAGGAATACCCCGGTCTCCCGATGAGAACCAATGGTTCATCCGCCGTCGAATTGATCCTGCCGAATAGTGAAGGCTATCATATAGACGGCAAACCAATCAGCATCGTCAAAGGTCTTTTGAAGCAGTGGCTTGACGAAGACATCCAGGAAGATCGGGAGCGGATTCTGACAGAAGCCATCCGTGATCTGTCTGCCTTCTCGGAAAAGAACCTCGAACGCACGTTGCGGGAAACTGAACTGGCTTTCTTCCAGAAACAGGACGAAGCGCGAGACCAGGCCAAACAAAAGGTTGCCAAAGTCAGAAAGGAAGCAATCGAGAGCGAGAAGACGGTATGGATTTTCTTCTATGCGCCGATTGTCGCGTTGATAGCCTTCTTCCTAGGTCGTGTATCCAACGCGCTTTTCTAGCTGGACCTTCGCATAGTACTTAGCATTCTTTTCCTGCATTCAGGAAAGCCAACGCGCCGCTCTTTCCAGCATTGTGGAAAGCCCTTTCCCTGCTTTCAGGGATAAATCCATGTATCATGGCTTGACGCATGTATCCCGACATGATACACGCACGGAATGATTCAAAGCACCAAGGGCAAGCTGATCCAAGACATACTGGCGAACAAAGCCGGTAAAGGCTTCCCCGCCGGTATCATGAAAGTTGCCCGTCGAAAGCTGACCATGCTCGATGCGGCGAGCAAACTTGAGGATTTGCGCGTGCCACCAGCCAACCGGCTTGAGGCGCTGCAAGGCGACCGAAAGGGGCAACACTCGATCCGGGTGAATGACCAATGGCGCTTCTGTTTCGTCTGGACCGAAAGCGGTCCTGCTGATGTTGAGTTTACGGACTACCACTGAAAGGAAATGCTATGGGACTTATGACCGACCCCTGCCACCCCGGCGAAATCCTCAAGCACGAATTTCTTGAGCCGCTTGGCGTTTCTGCGATTGGCCTGGCCAAGGTGATCGGCGTGCCGCGCACGCGCGTAGAACGGCTGGTGAAGGAACAAACCGCCGTGACCCCTGACACCGCTCTGCGTCTGTCCAAGGCTCTTGGGACAACCCCTGAATTTTGGATCAACATGCAGGCGAATTTTGACATGGCCTCTGCCCGCAAGACTGTCGATGTCTCGGACATTGAGCCGCTTGTAGCGGCCTGATCCGGGACCGCCTGAGACCTACCCAAAACCGGGTCTGGCCTTTCCTTGATAACGGAAAAGCCCCAAGCCGAACCGACCCCATTTATCGGGGCGGTTTGGGGCGTTCTGAGGCACCGGGAAAAGCGCCTTTGAAGCGGTCAATCCGGGGCGTTTTCTATCTTCACACCTAAAACTGATTACACCCTTGGAAAACAAGGGTTTCTCGAACTGACTAGGGGGTGAACATAGAGCCCTTATTTCCTGCCATTTTCACCCCCATCATTTTTTCCCCCAGTTGGGAGGTAGGACAAAAGGCGTATACAACCGCCATATCCCGCCAAGGTCTGACCCTCATTTCTGGGGCTTGTGAGGACGCAGGTAGTGCCCCACCGGTTGGTGTAGGAGGCCGCGCGCGGAGCCCCTGGCGTAGCGCAGCGCGCGGCCGGGTGTGACGCTGGCGGCCATCGTCGATCTTCGGGCAGGTTCGGGTTGCGAGACCTTGAACCAAGAACGGAGATGACGATGACCGACGACAGAATGACGCTGATCGAGCTGGTTGAGAAGCAGGCTGACGGCGACCTCGTCCGCGAGATGCTGGCCTTCGCGGCCGAGCGGATCATGGAAGCGGAGGTAGAAGAGCGAACCGGCGCCGCGAAGGGCGCACGTTCGCCCCTGCGGGAGGTTCAGCGGAACGGCTACCGGGACCGGGACTGGGACACCCGTGCCGGGCGGATCGCGCTGGAGATCCCGAAACTGAGAAAAGGGAGCTACCTGCCCAGCTTCCTGGAGCCGCGCCGCACAGCCGAGAAGGCGCTCGTGGCGGTGATTCAGGAGGCCTACGTCCAAGGTGTTTCCACGCGCTCCGTGGACGATCTGGTGAAGGCCATGGGCGCGGGCGGCATGTCGAAGAGCCAGGTCAGTCGCCTCTGCGTCGAAATCGACGAGCGGGTGAACGCCTTCCTCTCTCGCCCGCTGGAAGGAGCCTGGCCGTATCTCTGGCTCGACGCGACCTACGTGAAGGTGCGTGAGGGCGGACGGATCGTCAGCCGCGCTGTGATAATCGCCGTCGCGGTCAACGAGGACGGCAAGCGCGAGGTTCTCGGCGTCGCCACCGGTCCTTCCGAAGCAGAAACGTTCTGGACCGACTTCCTGCGCTCTCTCGCAGACCGTGGCCTGCGCGGTGTGAAGCTGGTCGTAGCCGATGACCACAAGGGGCTGCGGGCTGCTGCGCGGCGAGTGTTCGATGCAACGCACCAGCGCTGTCGCGTTCACTGGATGCGCAACGCGCTCGCCCATGCTCCGACCAAGCAGCGCACGGCTGTGGCAGCCATGCTGAAGACGATCTTCGCCCAGGAAAACAAGGCGGATGCCGAAGCCCAATGGGAGGTCGTCGCGGACGCACTGCGCGAGAAGCAGGCGAGGCTCGGCACCCTCATGGACGTCTCGCGCGACGACGTGCTCGCCTACATGGATTTTCCCCGCGAGCACTGGGCTCAGATCGCGTCGACAAATCCACTGGAGCGGGTGAACCGGGAGATCAAGCGCAGGTCTGACGTCATCGGCATCTTCCCGAACGACGAGGCAATCATCCGGCTCGTCGGCGCGCTGATGCTTGAAACCAATGACGAATGGACGGTTGCGCGGAGATATATGTCTCTTGAAAGCCTCGCGCGCGTCACCGACAATCCCGACATCAGGCTGTCCGCCGTGGCGACCTGATCAGCTTTGGACCTCTCCGAAGGTCGGCGCTCTTACACCATCCCCCGGGGCACTACCGGTAGGAGCGGCAGCAGCCTTAACCGCCTGCTGGAAGCAAGAATGGATGGGGTTTGTCTACCCGAACAAGGCGGACCTAACTCAGCATATCGAGATAGGCGTTTTCTCAAGCTTGGAGGAATGCCGGGAAGCTGCTCAGGACAAGTTGGTTTTATCTGGGTGGGCAAGTTCCGGGGATTATGAGTGTGGGCTGAACTGCGAACAGAAAGCCGAATACGGCGATCTGTTCGTGTGCAAAGAAACGTCGAGGTGAGCCATGCAATTCGTTACCTATCTTCGCGTATCAACAGAACGTCAGGGCCAGAGCGGCTTGGGGCTGGAAGCGCAGCGCGCGGCGGTTGCGGCGCACGTCCTGGATCGGGGCGAGGTCGTGGCAGAGTTTGTCGAGGTCGAAAGTGGCAAGCGGGCAGATCGCCCTGAGTTGGCGCGTGCGCTGGCAGCGGCGAAGCGGGCAGGGGCCGTGTTGCTCATTGCCAAGCTGGACCGTCTCGCCCGCAATGTCGCCTTCATTGCGAACCTTCTGGAAAGCGGGGTCGAGGTTACGGCAGCGGATATGCCTGAGGCCAACCGTTTCGTGCTGCACATCATGGCCGCAGTCGCGGAACAGGAGGGCCGCGCAATCTCAGAGCGCACCAAGGCGGCGCTGGCAGCGGCAAAGGCGCGGGGGGTCAAACTGGGCTGGTCTATCCCTGAGAGGGCTTCTGAACAGCGTCAGGCGGCACGCAAGGGTGCGGCGGTGAACAAGGCGCGGGCGCTGGCCCATGCTGAGAACGTGTTACCGGTGGTCGAGCAAATCAGGGCAGGGGGCGCATCCCTTCGCCAGATCGCGGCGGAACTGAACGCACGCGGGATCAAAACCGCACGGGGCGGAAAGTGGCACGCGACCACGGTTCGGAATATTCTATCGGCGGAAAACAGGGCTGAGGTCTGCGCGGCCTAAAACGGTCGTTTATTGCCGATTCAACTGAGTCTACAAAGTCAGTATTGTCGGCTGGTAGTACCTGATCCCTGATGAATTAGGCTGGGCGGATGAACATGCGCTCGCTATCGCCTTCCTGCCGCTCTTCCGTACGAATAGCGCGATAGGCATGCCAAGTGGCGTGACCGAGAACCGGGAAAACCACGATCAGCCCGATGAACGCCGTGGCGATCGAGATGAGGAACAGGATCAGCACAACCGCGCCCCAGGCCAGCATCACCGGCAGGTTGGCCCAGACCATCGCCATGCTGATGCCCATGGCCGAAAGGGCGTCCGTTCGCTCGGTCAGCAGCATCGGGACGGCGAAAACGCTGATCGCGAAGGCGAAGGCTGCGAAAAGGGCGCCGACGACGCTGCCCGCCAGCAAAAGTGCCCATCCGGTCGGGGTCAGGAAGAGCATCGGGATCAATTCGTCGGTGCCGGGGAACGGAACCATCCCGAAGAAGAGCGCGTAAATCAGCACCGCCGCCCTGAGCCATAGCAGGAACAGCCCGAGCAACATGACGCCCATGAAGAGGGCCTGATAACCGGAACGGGGCTTCACAAAGAACATTCCGGCAAGGCCGATGCGCTCGTCCTTTTCCAACCGGCGGCTTTTCTCGTAGAGACCGTTCGCTATCAACGGGCCGAGGACCATAAAACCCGCAAGTGCTGGAAAGAGCGCATATTCGTAGCGGAACTGGAACAAAGCCAGGACGACAAGCAGCGAGACGGCGAACAAGCCCACGCCGTAGAGGAGGCTGGGCAGCGGATTGGTCCACAGATCGGACCAGCCCGCGCTGAGCCAGGCAAAGGCCGTTCGCCATGGCAGCTTGCGCGCGCGCTGGTTCTTGCGTGGCAAGGGCGGGACTACCTTGGGGATCGTGCCCCCGGCATGGGGATTGTCGGGCGGCGGCGGATCGGTGCGGTCGCTTAGCATGATGGTTTCGCAGCGCGCGGCGCAGCGCCTTCCTGGTACGAGGTATCTAGGACGCAATCGGGTTGGGAGCCGATGGCAACGGTGACGAGATGTGCGTTGGCAGCGGCGAAGCCAACAACGAGAAGTCCGGCGGAGCCGACAGCAAGGAAGCGCGTGCGGGTCATTCTGTTTTCTCCGCGCCGAGATTCTGGATGTAGAGCGTGAGTGCCATGCGATCGGCCAGCGTCAGCCGTTCGTCCCACGCGGGCATCCAACCCTGCCGACCGAGATTGATCGTCGTGAACATCGACGCGTCGTCCCCACCGTAAATCCAGAAGTCGTCGGTCAGGTCGGGCGCGCCGAGTTCCTGAATCCCTTGGGCGTTTTCATCATGACAACTCGCGCAGTTCTCGGCAAAGATCGTCTCCCCTTCGGCCAGACGCTCGGCGGCAGCTTCCGTTTCAAGCCCAGAGAGGGACTGCACGTAGTCGACGACGGTGCGAATCTGCGGTCGGGTCAGGATGCCGGTTTCACCGAAGGCCAGCATCTGCGCCCAGCGGCTTTCGAGATGTGGCGCGTTGATCCCGACGCGCAGGGTCTCCATGATCGTGTCCGCATCGCCGCCCCATAGCCATGCGTCGTCCACAAGGCTCGGGAAACCCGGTCCGCCTGCCGCGTCTCTTCCGTGGCAGCCGGCGCAATTATCTCCATAGAGGGCGGGCGCGGTCCGCTCGACATGCGCCATCAGGACGGAATCTGACCGGATTTCCTCCGCAGGAAGCGTGGCGAGGGCCCGGGTCCATGCGGCGCGTTCGGAATTGGCCGCAACGACCTGACTTTCCACACGGGCCTGATCGTCATAGCCCAGCAGGCCCTTGGTGTAGGTCGTGACCAGGGGCCACGCGGGCATCAGTACCCAGTAGATCAGCGCCCACACGTGACTGATCCCCACGGCCCACCAGATTGCTCGCGGCACGCGGGTATTCAATTCGGTGATCCCGTCCCATTCGTGGCCGGTCGTCTCATGCCCGGTCAGCGGATCGCGCTTCTTTACCGACATGGGCCGTCCTCATCGTTCAGCACGCTTTTCGCGGCCCTGTCGAACCGTTTGCCCAGCGATGGCCAGAAGGCATAGGCGGTGATTCCGATCGACAGCGCGATCAGATAGATCAGGCCGAAGGATTTGGCGAAAGCGGACGTCGCCTCGTAGGTCAGTTCCATGTCACTCCCCTCGTAGCGGTTGCGTTTCGGCGGGCAGGTCCGTCAGGCCACCGAGGATTTGCAGATACGCAACTAGCGCATCCATTTCGGTCAGCCGGTCACGACGACCGTCGAAGGTCCGCACGTTCGTTTCTTCTCCGTAGCGGTCGAAAACGCCGTCGGCACGGTCGGTGTCGGGCAGCGCCTGGCCAAGCGCATCGGTTTCGGCATTCGCGATCTGTTCGTCGGTATAGGGCACGCCTACGGCCCGCAGGGCGGCAAGACGATCGGGCAGGCTGTCGGTTTCGAGCGGTGTGTCGAGCAGGAACGCATATTGCGGCATCACCGATTCCGGCACCAGCGCGCGTGGATCGACGAGGTGGCGCACCTGCCAATCGTCCGAATACCTCTCGCCCACGCGAGCCAGATCGGGACCGGTGCGCTTCGACCCCCAGAGCATCGGGTGATCGTACTGGCTTTCGACCGCCAGCGAGTAGGGGCCGTAGCGATCCACCTCGTCCTGAAGCGTGCGGATCATCTGGCTGTGGCAGGCATAGCAGCCCTCGCGGATATAGATGTCGCGCCCCGCCTGTTCGAGCGGTGTGTAAAGCCGCATGTCCGGGTCGGCCTCGACCGTGTCGTCGATGGTGAAGAGCGGCGCGATCTCGATGAAGCCGCCGACCCCGGCGGCAAGGATGATACCGGCCGTCAGGCCCATCGAATGACGCTCGGCGCGGTAATGCGTTCTTGCGTGAAACTCGAAGAAGCGGGCGAAGGGTTTGAGCAGTGTCTTGAACATGGGTCTACTCCGCCGCCGGAACGGCCGGTTCGTTCGATTCCGATCCGGTCGGATAGTCGAGTTGCGGTGTCTCGGTGCTGACATTGCGGATCGTCATCACGACATTGAACGCCCCGATCACCGCCCCTGCG
This sequence comes from Paracoccus sediminicola, assembly GCF_027912835.1. Classification (NCBI taxonomy): domain Bacteria; kingdom Pseudomonadati; phylum Pseudomonadota; class Alphaproteobacteria; order Rhodobacterales; family Paracoccaceae; genus Paracoccus; species Paracoccus sediminicola. The sequence continues at coordinate 17,305 of NZ_CP115771.1, read as the reverse complement.
AGGAACATCGCCCCGCCGATGGTGCGGGCGATGTAGTAGGGGTGCATCGCGACCAGTGTGTCGGTGAAGGAATAGGCGAGCGTCCCGCTCTCGGTGTAGGTGCGCCACATCAGCCCCTGGGTGATGCCGCTGTTCCACATCGCGAAGACGTAGACGACGGTCCCCGAGAGGGCGAGCCAGAAGTGCCATTCAACCAGCTTCCAGCTGTACATCGTCTCCTTTCGCCAGAGCACCGGTACGACCGCGTAGATCGATCCGAAAGAGATCAGTGCGACCCAACCCATGGCACCCGCGTGGACGTGTCCGACGGTCCAGTCGGTGTAATGCGAAAGCGAGTTGACCGCGCGCACGGCCATGAACGAGCCCTCGAAAGTCGAGAGGCCGTAGAATACGGCCGCGACCATCATGAAGCGCAAGGTCGCGTCGTCGCGCACCTTGTGCCACGCCCCGTTCAGCGTCATCAGCGCGTTGCCGGCACTGGCCCAGGAGGGCACCAGCAGCATCACCGAGAAGGTCATGCCCAGCGTCTGCACCCACATCGGCAGCGCCGTGTAGTGCAGGTGGTGCGAGCCCGCCCAGATGTAGAAGAAGGTGATCCCCCAGAAGCTGAGGATCGACAGGCGGTAGGAATAGATCGGCCGCTCGGCCCGCTTGGGCAGGAAGTAGTAGAGCATGCCCAGAAAGCCCGAGGTCAGGAAGAACGCGACCGCGTTATGCCCGTACCACCACTGCGTCATCGCATCCTGCACACCCGAGAAGGCCGAGTAGCTCTTGGCCGCGCCGAAGCTGGCGGGGATGGCGAGGTTGTTGACGATATGCAGCACCGCGACCACGAGGATGAAGGCGAGGTAATACCAGTTGGACACGTAGATATGCCGCTCGTTCCGGCGCGCGAGCGTGCGGATGTAAAGGATGAAATAGACCACCCAGACGATCACCAGCCAGATGTCGGCATACCACTCGGGCTCGGCGTATTCCTTGGATTGAGTTACACCCATCAGGTAGCCGGATGCCGCGATGATGCAGAACAGGTTGAACCCCAGCAGCACGAACCACGGGGATACATGCCCCGCCAGCCGCGCGCGGCTGGTGCGTTGCATGATGTGGAAAGACGTGGCGATCAGCGCGTTGCCGCCGAACCCGAAGATCACGCCCGACGTATGGACGGGCCGGATGCGCCCGAAACTGGACCAGGCCGCATCGAAGCGCAGGTCGGGCCAGGCCAGCTGCGCCGCCACCCAGACGCCCATCCCCATCCCCACGACCGCCCAGAACAGTGCCAGCAGGATACCGATCTTGGTGGGATCGTCGTAGTAGCTGGCGGTGCGATCCTCGGTCGGTTCGGGCTCGTAAAGCGCGTTGCCCGCGACAAAAAACAGCGTTCCGCCGAATATCAATGCAATCCAGCCATGCACACCCATCGGATCGCTCCGACCGACCGCGGCCATGGCGAAGCCCGCCAGTGCGACAATGGCCGCGATGATCATCGCCCCCTGTCGCTCTTCTACCGTCAGTCGCGTCATCATCTTGCGGTCTCCTTTTTCGCGGGAAGCGGCGTGTCTTCGTCATGCAGGATGCGCGTCGCATCGCCTGCAAGGTCATCGTATTGATTGCTGCGGAGGCTCCAGAAGAAGGCACCGAGGCCGACAACGCCCATCGCCAGAGTGACGGGAATCAGAAGGTGGAGGATGGTCATGCGGGAACCTCTCGGAACATCTGGGTCGGGGTCACGGTCGCGGCTTCGCGCTGGTTCAGGCGCAGCGAGTTCGCAACGACCGCGACGGACGAGGCCGACATGGCGATGGCGGCGATCAGCGGCGTGACGAGGCCCGCGACCGCTAGCGGCACCGCGATACAGTTGTATAGAAGGGCGAGGCCGAAATTCTGCCGCACGATGCGCCCGGTGCGACGGGCAATGCCAACAGCAAGCGGCACGGCACGCAGATCGTCGCGCAGGAACACCAGATCGGCCGCGGCCCGGCCCGCTTCGGACGCGGAAGCAGGGGACATGGACACATGTGCTGCCGCCAGTGCTGCAGTGTCGTTCAGACCGTCGCCCACCATAAGCACCCGTCGCCCCTCGTCCCGAAGGGCAGCGAGACGCGCGACCTTGTCTGCGGGGTTCAACGCCGACCTTGCATCGCGGAGACCAAGCAACCCTTGGACACGTTCCACGGCGGCAGCGGCATCGCCCGACAGGACTTCGCCCGGCAGGCGCATCCGGTCGAGTTCTTCCGTTGCTTCCAGCGCGCCTTCGCGCAAACTTTCCGCCAATGGAAACCGCAGCATTCCGCCATTCTCGAAAGCGAAGGCAGGTCCGTCGCCTTCGGTCATGCCGGCTGCGATTTCGCCAACCCAGGACGCCCGGCCGAGCCGCGCCCGCCGTCCGTCGATCACCCCCTCGATCCCGAAACCGGGGCTTTCGGCGATATCTGCCGAGCTTGCACCGGACGCTGCGAGGCAGGATGCAATCGCGCGCGCTGCCGGATGTACTGACCGGCCCGCCAGGGACGCAAGCGCGGTCTCGGTTTCGGCGTCCAGTCCGGGCAGAGCCTTGATCGTCGGCGCTCCGGTTGTCAGCGTGCCGGTCTTGTCCCACGCAACTCGATCCGCCTTGGCCAGCCGCTCCAGCGCGGAGCCGTCTTTCATCAGGATACCTTCGGCCATCAAACGACCGGCCGCGACCACATGGGCCACCGGCACGGCAAGCGCCAGCGCACAGGGACAGGTCACGATAAGCACGCTGATCGCGACGAAGGCTGCGCGCTGCCAGTCGCCGGTGACCAGCCCCCAGCCGACGAAAGTCGCCAGTGCCAGCAAGTGAACGAGCGGCGCATAGAGTCGTGCGGCACGGTCGGCAATCCGCACATAGCGCCCACGGCCTTCCTCGGCCGTGGCCAGCATCGCCATCATGCGTGCAAGAAAACTTTCGCTGACCGGGCGCAGAGCTACCGCATCGACGGGTCCGGTCAGATTCATCGCTCCGGCCTCGATCTCGTCACCGGCGCGAGCAGAAACGGGACTGGACTCGCCAGTCACCAGGGCCCGATCCAGATCGGTGGCGCCGGAGACGATCCGCGTGTCGACCGGAAAGCGATCTCCCACCGCGATCCTGAGGACCATACCCGGAACGACCGTATCGACAGCGACGGCCCGACAGCTTCCAGACGAAGTGACTTCGACGGTCTCGCGCACCGCAAGCCGTGCAAGACCTGTCATGGCACTGCGTGCCTTGTCACGCATCCGATGGTCGAGATAGCGCCCGATCAGCAGGAAGAAGGTCAGCGTCACGGCGGCGTCGAAGAACACTTCTTCGCCGCCCCGAAACGTCTCGAAAAGGCTCAGACCCGTCGCCAGCGCAATCGCCAGGGCAATCGGGACATCCATGTTCATGCGGCCACCCTTCAGGGCCGACCAGGCCGATATGAAGAAGAAGCGCCCCGCATAGACCACGATCGGAACCGAGATCAGTGCCGAGATAAGATGAAAGGTATCCCTTGTCGCTCCGGCCGCCCCGGACCAGACCGCAACGGACAGCAGCATGACGTTCATCGCGCCGAACCCCGCCACCGCCACCGCGCGCAACAATGCCTGGGCAGTGCCGTCCTTCGCTTCGATGGACAGGTCGGCCTCGTCGATCGGGGTCGCGGGGTGTCCGATCCGCTCCAGCTCTGCCAGTATCCCTCCGAGATCGACGGAACCCGACGCAGGTCTCACTTCGATCCGGCGCAGCGTTAGATTGGCGCGCACCGCGCCTACATCGGTGCGCGCCGCAAGGGCGCGTTCGATCGCAGCCACACAGCCACCGCATCTGATGGACGGGGCAGACAGTGTCACGGCTTCGGCAGCAAAATTGACAATGGCAGATGAAGGCAAAGTGGAATTCCGAGGTTTGGTTTCTCGACCCTTAAGGTCGCCGCATCCCGATTTCTTGACCCAGATCAAATCGCTTCAGGATTGATGGAGTAGCCTGACGGACATCGCAGGTTAATTCGGCGCGGGAGGCGCGTGGGTGCAAAAGACCGAACATATCCACCTGAAATGCAGCGACTCTCCGCAGGAGTACGAACTGTTGATTCTGAGGCAGGAGCAGGTCTGCTTCGATCTGGAAATGCTGGCGGATCAACTTCCTTATCGGGTCGATACCTTAGCCGCGAAAAAGTTGGCGGACACGCTTCATCCAACATTGCGTGCCTGTCAGGACCTCGAAGAGGCACATGTTTTTCCCGCAATCCTGAGGCAGAACGTTGCTATTGGTCCCACCGTCGCACGTCTCAGAGCAGAACATGCCGAAGACGAGGATCACGCTGTCATGGTCGCCGAGTCTGTGATGCGGTTCATTCGATCGGATTGTCGCAGCGACGCCGACGGTCTCGGTTATCTGATACGTGGGTTGTTCCAGCCGCTTCTGCGACATTCAGCGTTTGACCGGACTGTAATTCTACCACTCTATCTTCAGGCAACCCCTGACAGTGGGTGACCTCAGTTCGCTGCCGCTACTATCAATCCGTCCAGATCCTTGACGTCCACATGACGCGCTTTCTCTATCTCGATAATGCCGTCCTTACGTAGCTTCGTGAGCTGACGACTGACGGTTTCCACGGTGAGTCCGAGGAAATCGGCGATGTCGGAGCGGCCCAGCGGCAGGTCGAAGGCCGTGGAGCACCCTTTGACATGCGGTCGCATGTGCCGTGAAAGCATCAGCAGGAACGATGCCACCTTCTCGGCCGCGCTCTTGCGGCCGAGCGTCATCATCCAGTCACGTGCTTCATCGAGCTGTCGCAGAGCCTGGCGATGCATCCGGTTCTCAAGCGCGGGGGAGCCCGCCATCATCTTCTCAAGCGTGTCCCGCGGGAAGGAACAGAGCCGCACATCCGTCGCCGCCTCGACGAGAACATCGCTTTCCTCGCCGAAGGGTCGGCCCAGAAAATCCGGCGCAAACTGCAACTCGACAACCTGCTGACGGCCGTCCGGCAAGAGCTTCGAGAGCTTCACGACGCCGCTGAGGATATTCGAGCAATGGCCCGCGTATTCTCCCGCGGCCACAAGGGTCGTACCGGCATCGTACTCATGCCTGCTGCTGGTGCGTCCCAGCTTCAGAAGCTCCTGCGCATCGAGAGCGCCGCAGATTCCGCGATGTCGCGCCTCGCAGGCACGACAAAGCACCGGAACGTCGGCACTGTGAATATCCATACGCATGCGTCACTCCTTATCGTGTTGATAATAGATCGATATTACGAAACTTCGAGAGGGCCCACTAAAATTAGTATATGAAATACCAATTTATTTGACCTGCATCAATAACCGTCGCTCGCACAGCTTCATAACAGTGGTGTCCATAGCAAACACACCAAGGAGATGTGTCATGTTCAGAACGACGATAATCGGTTTTGCCCTTGCCGCCCTGGTCGCCACCGGTGCCATTGCTGAAACTCATGAAGTCCAGATGCTCAACCGTGGCGAGAACGGAGACGTGATGGTCTTCGAACCGGCCTTCCTGCAGGTCGCGCCCGGCGACACCGTGAGGTTCGTGGCCACGGACCGGGGTCACAACGCCGAAGCCATTCTGGAAATGACGCCGGAGGGGGCCGACGCCTTCAAGGGGCGCATCAACGAAGAGATCGAGATCACGCTCGATACCGAAGGCCTCTATGGCATCAAATGTGCCCCGCACTATGCAATGGGCATGGTGATGACCATTGCCGTCGGCGAGGTGACGGAAGTTCCCGATGAGTATCTGGCCGGTCGTATCCCTCCCAACGCGATGGAACGCTTTGTCGCGCAGATCGAGGAACTCGGTCTCTAGACGTGACACTTGACCTCGGCCCGCACTGGCCGGGGCACCTTTTTTATTCATCAGCCCGAAGGAGGCCACGATGAGAAACGAACGGGAATTGCATGAAATGCCGGAACGTAACCCGCAAGCCGAGTACGGTCCGAATACGACGCGCCGGGGTCTGCTTGGAGGAGCCGCATTCGTCGGTGCGGCGGCTTTGGCCGGTGGTATGCCAGATGCCGCACGCGCCCGCGCGCCGCTGCCCCGCAGGCCGACCCCCGATGCAAACGTGGTTCTGGCACAGGCCGATGCGATCGAACGCGCCGAACCCGCGGACTTGTCCGGTCTCGAACGGGTGCGTCAACGTCTCGTCCAGTCACCCAATGCACCCGAGCACGAGCAGGTGGCCAACGGCCCCCCGAAGATCGTCGAGATCGAAATGACCGTGCGCGAGCGTCTGATGGTCGTGGACGAGGACACCGGTGCCAGCATCTGGGCGTTGACCTACAACGGCTCGGTTCCCGGGCCGCTGATCGTTGTGCATGAGGGCGACTACGTCGAACTGACGCTGAAAAATCCTGCAAGCAGCATGATGGAGCACAACATCGACTTTCATGCCTCAACCGGAGCCTTGGGCGGCGGCGCGTTGACCCATGTCTATCCGGGCGAGGAAACGGTGCTGCGCTGGAAGGCTACAAAGCCGGGCTGCTTTACCTATCACTGTGCGCCGGGCGGCGCGATGATCCCGTATCACGTCTGTCATGGCATGAACGGCGCGATCATGGTGCTGCCGCGTGACGGGCTGAAAGATGGAATGGGCAACCCGCTGCGGTACGATCAGATCGCCTATATCGGAGAGCAGGACTACTACCTGCCGAAGGATGCCAATGGCGATTTCATCCAGTATGCGACCGCCGGTGAAGACTACGCCGACAGTCTGGACGCGATGCGGTCCCTGACACCGACACATTCGGTCTTCAACGGGGTGGTAGGCGCGCTGACGGGGCGCGGCGCGATCCGGTCGGAGGTCGGCAAGACGGTGCTGATGATCCACAACCAATGCAACCGCGACAGCCGTCCGCACCTGATCGGTGGTCATGGCGAATACGTCTGGGAAACCGGATCGTTCAGCGACGCGCCTCTGACCGGGCTTGAGACGTGGTTCTGCCGCGGAGGTTCGGCCATGGCTGCGATGTACACGTTCGAGCAGCCGGGCATTTACGCCTACGTCAACCACAACCTGATCGAAGCGGCGCTTCTGGGAGCCACGGCGCATTTTGTCGTGGACGGCGAATGGAACAACGACCTGATGGAACAGGTCGTCCCGCCCCGCGCCATCGAGACCTGACGGAAAGCGGATCATGAAAGTCGTCACCCTCGCTCTTGGGGGAATTGCCGCCCTGGTGGCGGGGGTGATGGTCTTTGCGTCCTTCGATCGCAGTGGTGACGTGGCGCTGCCGACATTCCATTTCGTCGTGCTTGATGACCGACGGGTTCTCCGTGTTCAGGAGCGGGAAGTGAGTATCGCGCTCTGGAATCGCTGCCACATGGACGGTGCCTGTCCGTTTTCGCTTACGGCACCCGAAGGTGGAGAGGATAATGACTACCCGGCGACAGGTCTTTCATGGGGCGATGCCATGACATTTGCCGCGTGGCTTTCTGAGGAAACCGGCCATGACCTGCGGCTTCCGACCATCAGCGAATGGCGCAACGTGGCGCGGGATGCCTTGCCGAAACCACCCGAGCCGTTATTTGACGCTCCTGAACTGGCCTGGGCTTCGGATTATTTGACGGAACAGGAGGTTCCCCGGAGACTGCAGCCCGCGGGAACGGGACCCGCGTCGCGGGACGGAATACTCGATCTTGGCAACAACGTCTGGGAATGGACAGCGGACTGTGCCCCTGGCGCCGACGCAACGCGCTGCCCCGCCTATTTCGCCGCTGGCCTGCACGACGCCATCATTCCGTTTCTCGTCCGCGATCCGGCGCGGGGCGGCTGTGCCGTCGGCGCACCGCCGCCGCATCTGGGAATGCGCCTCGTCCTCGACATTGGACCCGGAACCTGACGTTAAGGACCCGGTCGGTTACGGTAGCGGCGATACGCCGATCACGAGAGGGTGAAGCGCCAGCAGCGCGACATATGCTGCAATCGCCGCCAGGGCTCTTGTGGCCATGCCCGCCACCGAAACGGGCTGCGGAATGACCGGGCTGGATGTCACGGCTTGCCACATGGCCTTCCATCGCGCCCCGCCCAGCAGGCGTCGCTTGCGCCGGTCCACGATACGCATTCCCAAAGCGGCAAACCCGGCGAAGATACCGAAGAGCAGCACATGCGCCAGATCTCCGTTCGGTACCATGTGACTGGCCGACCAGAGTGCTATCGCGGCCAGCAAGGGATGCCGCGACCAGCGCACGATACCGGGTCGATCGGGGTCGAACCCTTCGGACCCGCCACCGAACGAGAACGGGTTGGGCCGCGCGACGGCGAACGCAGCGATGAGACAGGCCAGCGCCATGGCGATCAGTGGGACATGGGTCTGCCAGGGAAGACGCGGCCAAAGCTCTACATACGGCGCTCGACCGGCCGCACCGACCAGCCAGACCAGAGCCGCGAGCGACAGGATCGAATATGACACCGTGAAACCGCCACGGCCCATCCACCCTGTCAATCGGGCGCGGACCGTCGGGCGCAACGGTTGCGAGTGGCTGACGAAGAACACGATGAGCGCGAAGGCGAATTCGGTCCAGCCCGTCATGGCTTCGGTCGCAGGAGCATCGGCCCGTAGACGATGACGAAACCGGCGAAGGCGGCGATCCAGCATATACCCGACACCGCGTAAAGCACATTTGAGGCGTCGGGCAAGAATACGACGGCCCCGCGTGTCGGGACCGCAAGAACGGTCGCAAGATAGAGACCCAGCGTCGCCGGACCGGCATGCAGCGGACGCCCGGTATGGCCAAGCGTGGCACGCGTCATGACGGCGATTGTCATCAAACCGATCGCACCTGCCATCCAGAGATGCTGGGCAGCGGCGATCGGAACCCGATCCGGCGAGAGAATCGCGGCTCCCATGGTCAGTGCGCCGAGCGGCACGAAGGCATACCCCGCGTGCAGCACCCAAAGCAGCGGTTCCGCCAGCGTCCGATGTCCCTGCCAGCGCGCTAGCCTGACAGCATGCACACAGCCCATGACGATCAGCAATCCGCCGCTTGCCGCGTTCTCCGGCAATGCCGTCCACAGCATCAGCCCGAGCCCGGTCAGGGCAAGCGCGGCCTTGTCGAGGCCCTGCATCGGCGGCACGGGCCGGTGGGGGTCGTTCCGCTTCACCAGCCAGTTACGGGTGAAGCGGGGAACGATCCGGCCTCCGATCAGCGAGATCATCATTATCGCCGTCGCTAGGCCCAACCGCGTGCCGACACCGTTGCCCGCTTCGATGTGAAACAAGAGGTTCGCGCCTGAAAAGACCACCAGCAAACCGAGAACCGGAAGATTGCGCCAGTTCCGCCCCGCCAAGATTTCCCGCAGAAGAACCGCGCCGAGTGCCACCGGAAAGGCGAGATCGACCATCGCCACTAGCAAGGGGTCGAGACCCGACGAGACAGTGACGGCCACACGACCGGCTCCCCACGAAAGAACGAGCAGGCCGAGGCCCCAACCCGTGACCGGAAGACGGCCGGTCCAGTTCGGCACCGCCGTCAGGAGGAAACCGCCGATGACGGCCCCGAGATATCCGAACAGGAAAGCATGGGCGTGCCATGCGACCGGGTCGAAACGGCTTGGCAGAACAAGAAGCCCCGAAAGCACGGCGATCCAGACCGCCATGGCACCGGCTGACCAGAGACAGCCGAACAGGAAGAATGGCCGAAATCCGAATCCGAGCAGGGCAGGCCCGGCCCACTCACGCATCCTTGCCGCGGTTCCCGATGTCATCATCCGCTCCGCCGACTGCGCAGTCGTTTCAGGACGGTTCCATCGCTCGCGCATGTCAATCGGACCCGCCAGTCGACGGATCGAAAGGTAACTCGGAACCGGCCCGCGTCCTCATCCTAGCCGATCTCGTAGAGACTGGTGACGGCACCGTTGCGCATCCGGGGGCGCAACTCCGCCGGGTCCAGTTCGAGGAGAGGAGCAAGGTCGTCCGCGGAGACTTCCACACCGGAGCGATTGACCGTCAGCTTCACGGCAGCGCATCCTCAGGGGGGCGTTCACGCGGAGCCAGCGTACAATCCGCAAGAGTGTAGGTGTCGAGTTGGGCCAGAAACGCGGTCTCGGCTTGGGAAAGGTATGTCTTGAGCCGACACTCCGGCGTGATCACGCATGCTCCACCATCGACGCGAAAACACTCCACAAGCGGCTGATCGCGCTCCAGCACGCGCACGACTTCGCCCAGCCCTATCTCTATCGCCGGGCGGGCGAGCATCGCGCCCCCACCGGCCCCGCGCCGCGTCTTCAGAAAACCCGCATTGGCCAGGGCGGCCATGGTCTTGGTCAGGTGATGGCGGGATATGCCGAACTCGTCGGCGATCTCGGCGGTGGAAAACGCACGTTCCGGCTCGCTCGCGATCCGCATCAGGGCGCGGAAGCCGAAATCAGTGAAGGCGGTCAGGCGCATCTGATCATCTCGCAGGGTTTACGTCGGTCTGTCGACCGAATAAAACAGTATTCAGAATACCTATTCAAGTGAGAGCATCATGCCCAAGACGGATTTAACGCCCAGGGAAACGGTCACGCTCAGGCCAGAGATGACATCGGCTCTGATCAAACGGACAGGGTTGAACGACGCCGTGCTGACCCGGCTCGTTCACGGTTTCTATGACCGGATCAGGCGCGACGCATTGCTGGGACCGATCTTCGCTGAACGGATTTCGGACTGGGAGCCACATCTCGCCCGCATGGTCGATTTCTGGTCTTCGGTCGCGCTGATGACCGGCCGCTACCACGGCTCTCCCATGCAGGCGCACCTTGGTTTACCGGTCGAACAGGCGCATTTCGACCGTTGGCTCGATCTGTTTTCAAAGACTGCCTGCGAGACCTGTTCCCCCGAGGGTGCGGCACATGTGATCGATCGTGCCAAACGTATCGCCGTGTCGATCCATGGCAACGTCGTGGACAAGCGCGACGGCTACGGTCGGTCTGCGACGCCACCGAAACTCGGTTCGACATGACCGGGCCAAGCATCTTCGCAAAACATGCGACACAAAAGATATGGGTGGCGTTGGGCGCCATCTTCCTCGGTCTCGGGACGATCGGAATCCTGCTCCCTCTCTTGCCAACCACACCATTTCTCATCGCTGCTGCCTGGGCCTTCGGAAAGGGATCGCCGACATTGCGGCAACGCCTCTTGGATCATTCCCGTGTCGGAAAACCTCTACGCGATTGGGAGGCGCAGAGGGCAATCGCACCGCACTGCAAGGTGCTGGCCTGCGCTTCCATGCTGATGATTCTCACCCTCAGTCTGGTTGCAGGAATATCCTCAGCGATACTCGCGCTTCAGACATTGATCCTTGCTGCGGCGACGCTCTTCGTTCTGACGCGATCCAATCCGCACGATTGATCTTGTTGAGAATTTTCTGAAACAACTTTTGCCATCACATTTGTTCGGTATGACCTGCCACTGAACTTTCATCCAGCCGCGACCGGAGCCCGGTTATTGTTTATGCCGATTGGCGCAGGTTGAGCAATCGCCCGACGCGCGGAGCTTTCATCTCGCGCAGCGGGGCGGGCGATTGCGGTGGTCAGGTTCGCGGCGAAGCCCACGGGGGTCTGGTATCCCAAGGCCGAGTGAGGCCTTTCGGTGTTGTAATCGGTGACCCAGGCAGCGATCAGGTCACGGGCATGGGCGATGTTGCGGAACAGGGTCTCGTTCAGAAACTCGTCCCGCATCCTGCCGTTGATGGGGAAGACGGCCCCGCTCCTGAGATGGGACCTTATACTGGTCCTACTTTGCAGAAGGAGCATTTCCATGAACCCAGCCACCGTGGGCCTTGATCTGGCCAAGAACGTATTTCACGTCCATGTCGCCGACGCGTCCGGCAGGACGCTCGACAGCAAGAGGCTTTCGCGTCGTGAGCTCTTACCCTTCTTCGAGTCACTACCCCCTTGCCTGATTGGCATCGAGGCGTGTGCAACTGCCCACAACTGGGCTCGACAGTTGCAGAGGATCGGCCATGACGTTCGTCTCATTCCTCCAGGTTACGTAAAACCCTTCGTGCGACGGGGCGCGAAGAACGACGCCACTGATGCGGCCGCCATTTGTGAAGCGGTGACCCGTCCCAACATGCGCTTTGTCCCGATCAAATCGCGCGAGGATCAGGCATTTCTGATGCTGCATAGAGCCCGAGGGCTTTTGGTCCGTCAGAGAACGATGGCAGCTTGTGCATTCCGGGCGCATTTGGCCGAGTATGGAGTTATCGTCGCACAGGGTAGGCACCGGGTCGATGCCCTCGTCGCGAAGCTGGACGAGATACGAGAGGACCTTCCGGAAGATGCATGCTTCGCTTTGGATGCCCTCGTCCGGCAACTGGATGCGCTGAACCGGCAGATCGACGGCATCGACGACCGGTTGGCGGAGATCCACAAAACCAACTCCATCTGTCGCTTGCTTGCGACCATACCGGGGATCGGGCCGATTACCGCAACAGCCTTTGCAGCGAGCATCCCCGATCCGTCGGCGTTTCGGTCAGGGCGGGAGTTTGCTGCCTGGCTTGGACTGACGCCGCGACAGAACTCGTCGGGGGGCAAGCACAGGCTTGGTGGCATCACCAAACAAGGGGATCGGTATCTTCGCCATCTACTGGTCCTGGGAGCGCGCACTGTGGTCCGGTATCCAAAGGCCCGTTCCCGCGTCGATGGCCCATGGATCGAGGCTTTGCTGGAACGGCGCCGACCCATGGTCGTTGCTGTCGCGGTCGCAAACAAGCTGGCGCGGACGATATGGGCAATGCTCTCCACTGGAGAGGTGTTCCGGACCGCTCACCCGTGAAGGATCAACAAGCTAAGGAACAATGAGATGGCACAAGTGCAATAACAGCGTGATGGCAAATCGGCAGAGCTGAGGATCGAGAAAGCCCGAAGAGCTTTAAGCGCGCCTGAGCGCGTCCCGTTGATGAGGCCTCGATCCGCGGACACCATCAGGGCCAGCAGTCATGTATAGGCTGCACGAACAGGCCGAATACATGAACGCACCGGCCAATGAAGATCACGTTCAAAACACTTGCGCCTGCGGGGCCGTCTATACATGAAACTCTCCACAAACCCGTTCTGCTGCGGCTTGCCTGGCGCGATGTAGTGCCATTCAATCCGGTGCTCGGAACACCACCGCAGGATGGCGTTGGAGGTCAGTTCCGTGCCGTTGTCGCTGACAATCATTCCGGGCTTGCCACGGCGTTCGATCAGGGCCGTCAGTTCACGTGCCACGCGGCGCCCCGACATCGAGGTGTCCGGTATTGCCGCGAGACATTCACGGGTGACGTCGTCGTCCACGTTAAGAACCCGGAAGCGCTGGCCATTGGCGAATTGGTCATGAACGAAATCCAATGACCAACGGGCATTGGGCCGCGCCTGGACCAAGATCGGTGCCCGTGTCCCGACAGCCTTGCGGCGTGCTTTGCGTTTGCGCACCGTCAGCCCTTCCTCGCGGTAGAGCCGATAGATCCGGTTGATCCCGGAAGGCTCGCCCTCGCGCCTCAGAAGCACGAAGAGCCGCCGATAACCGAACCGTCGACGCTCGTTCGCCAGTTCTCGCAGCCGTCCACGCAGCACCGTGTCAGGCGCACGCTGCGTTCGATAGCGGACCATCTTGCGATCCGCAGCGACAATCCGACACGCCCGCCGTTCGGATAGCCCGAAAAAGGCCTTCAGATGCGCGACCGCCTCGCGCTTAACGGCAGGCGTCACCACTTTTTTGAGACCAGTTCCTTCATCGCGGCCAGATCGAGCATTTGCTCGGCCAGCAACTTCTTTAGCCTGGCGTTCTCATCCTCAAGCGTCTTCAGCCGCTTCGCCTCCGACACAGTCATGCCGCCGAATTTGGCTTTCCAGTTATAGAAGGTGCCTTCCGACATGCCGTGCTTGCGGCACAGGTCAGCGCACTTCGCGCCTGCCTCGTGCTCGGCCAAAATGCCGATGATCTGTTCGTCCGTGAATCTCGTTCGCTTCATGGTCCGTCCTCAAGTTGGGCCGGACTCTAATCGACGGTGGAGGAAAAATCCCGTGGCAGGTCAAGACCTTCCCCTTCCCCGAGGGCCTCACCCCGGACATCCCCGCCGCCGACTACGCAGGCGATCCCCGCGCGCAGGCCATCGCCGACGCCGCGCGCGACCTGAACGAAAAGCGCGAGGCATGGCTGAACCCGCCCGATCTCGTCCGTCGCGAACCCGAGGTGGTCGCGGGCTATCCCGACCGCATCCTGCCGGTGGACGATGCGGCGGCGAGGGAACTGAAGAGGCGCACGCTCACCAATCTCTACAACAAGCGTCCCGCCTGGCTGGACGGCCTGCACGCGCGCCTCGATGCCTCCGTCGCCGCAGCCTACGGGTGGCCTGCCGATATTTCCGAAGACGACGCCCTCGCCCGGCTGCTCGACCTCAACCGCACCCGTGCCGCGTCCTAGCTGCTATCGCAGCAGGGTTTGCACGACACCCGGATCCTTGGCGATCAGCGCCAGCAGTACCTGAGCCGGACCGGTCGGCTGGCGACGGCCGTGTTCCCAGTTCAGAAGCGTACCCTTGGCCACGCCGATACTGCGCGCGAACTGAGCCTGGGACAGGCCGGTCTCCTCGCGAATTTTCGCGACATCCACCTCCGGAACCGCGACTTGGTGCACGCGCGCCCTGCCCTTCTGCCCTTCGGCAAAGGCCAGAGCCTCTTCGAGACCCTTAGTGATACTGTCATTTGCATTCATCGCGTCTCTCCATACATGGTTATGATCCGCTTGCTGAGCTCGACGGCCGCCGCCTGTTCTGCCTTGGTCAAATTGTCCTTCTCGTTCTTGGCGAAGACCGTCACGAGAAAGATCGGCATGTGTCGTCCGCCGAAGACGTAGATCGTCCTGAACCCGCCGCTCTTGCCGCCCCCGTCGCGGGGGATTCGGACCTTGCGAAGGCCGCCTCCCAGCGAAAGACCCGCTTCCGGGTTCGCGGCAATGAACTGAATCGCCGCCTCGCGCTCCTCGTCGGACATGATGGCCTTCGCCCGCCGTTGGAACTCGGGCATCTCCGCGACAGTCTGGAGCTTGGTCATCATCCCGCCTTTTGTTGGCTAATGACATATAGGTCATTGGCGTATAGTTCAAGAACGAGTCTCGATCAGGTTTAAAATCGGGGCTCAACGACTGTCGCAGCATTGGCACATCGGACAAGATTGTTCCGAACACTTGCACATGTGAGGACGCTGACACGTTCGCGCGTGATAGTGTGCACACGTGAAGACGTGAAACCGCGCACACAAAGGAGCAGTCATGAAAACCGTTGCAATCATCAGTCAGAAAGGCGGAGCGGGCAAAACCACCCTCGCCCTCCATCTGGCGACGTCATCGGCCCTGCAGGGCCGCAATACCGCAATCATCGATCTCGACCCCCAAGCCTCGGCGGCGAACTGGAGCGACCGGCGCGTCGCGGAGGTTCCCGTTGTGTTGTCGGCCCATGCCAGCCGGCTCAACCATGAGATCGGCCGCGTAAGGGACATGGAAGGCGATTTGCTCATCATCGACACCGCTCCTCACTCGGACAGTGCGGCCCTGGAAGCTGCAAAGACCGCTGACTTGATACTCGTGCCTTGCCGCCCCGCGATCCTGGATATCGAGGCCATCAGCAACACGCTCAATCTGGTAAAGACGACAGGAAAGCCGATCTTCGTGGTGATGAATGCCGTCGCACCGCAAGGCAGCGAGGCAACTGAAGCCGCCGAAGCTATCGCAGAGCTTGGGGTCGGAATTTGTCCGGTCCAACTGCGCCAGCGGGTCGCGTTTTCGCGCGCTCTGATCAGCGGCCAGTCGGCGGAAGAGTTCGAGCCAGAAGGCAAGGCTGCCCAGGAAGCATCACAACTGCACGCGTTCATGTGTGAACACCTGCACATCCCCACACGTGAGCTGGAAGGTAACGTCGCATGAGCAACAAGTTCGCGTCCGCGCTCAAGCCGAGGTCCCAACCGGCGTTGGAAGCGGTAGAAGCACTCTCCGATGAAGCGAAGCCATCACCTCATGCAAGGCCGTCGCGAAAGTCAACCAAGCACGTCGGGGGGTACTTCGACCCCGCAGTTTCCAAGCAGCTCCGGGAGATCGCGTTAGCCGAAGATAGTTCGGTCCAGGCGCTACTGGCAGAGGCGATCGACATGATATTCCAAAGTCGCCGCAAGCCGATGATCGCGAGCCGTCCGAAAGAGCCGCAATAGCTTGACGGTATGAAGGTGTGATCGTGTGCACACCTTCATATGTGAAAGTCGATCAAGCGCGTCCTTGGAACCGTTTCTTGCAGAAACCGAGGAACGCGGCATCAAGGTTTCTCGGCGGTTCCGTTTGTCTTGCCGTGAAGTCCTGCCAATCGCTGTAGAGCGCGTAAATGTCCAGGCCGGGAGCTGCCTTTCTGGCTTTTGCCAGAAGGGCAGGGGAGGGGACAGACGGCATGTCGAGATCGAGAAGGCTTTGATTGCCTGAGAAGCCGGCACGTTTGGCTGTAAAAATTGCCATGTCGCCATCCACCGCAATGTCATAGTCGGGTAGATGACCGTCGTGAGCAATTTGCTTTACGAAGAATTTGAACTTCTTCGCAGGTGAGTTGCTCCCGACCTTGCGTTGAAGCTTATCCAGGCCGATCCGGAAGGGCCGTGTCTGATCTCCGACGTGCTTTCGAGCCAGCTCGTATATTCGCCGCTCCAGCGGGCGACGAAGCCTGAAATACTTCGGATTGATGGTCAGAACTTCCATCCCCTGCACCGCCCGGAAGGTCCAGTCCGAGACCTTGATCCGAACCTTGGCCATGCGCCCGAACGGATCTTCCTCACCGGAGCCGTCTTTGCGATTGATCTCGTAGGCATCGATCAGACCAAACCCGCGCACCTGCACGTGATCGTTCGTCTTGATGTTCGTCTTGATCGTCGTTCCACGCAGCCGATCGAGAGCATCCTCGAAACGCTGGTAGCTCTCGCGATTGGTACGCCAGTTGGTAGCGATCATCGCTTCATGGGCCGACAGCTCGACCCACTGACTGATCGGCTCGCCAGCATTCATCTGATGCACCAGCTTGCTGATACAGTAGAGCAGGATGTCCTTGTCCATTATCGTGGCGAGCCCCTTGCCGCTCGGCACGATCACGACCCGTTTGCCATCGTGCGTGTAGTCGAGTTCCCGCATGTCGGGTTTGACCGACAAGGAAAAAACCGGGTGCTCCATGGATGCCATATCATCTTTCGGCGCGGCGTCGGAGACGTCGAGGATGAAGAAGTCCCTGTTGGGATGGCGATCAGGTAGAAGATTCCCCATGAGGCATACCTATCAGAAGTTCGTCGGTCTAGGAACCTTCTTCGTCGTTTTA
>NZ_CP115770.1 GCF_027912835.1 Paracoccus sediminicola | reverse complement strand
TAAAAAACTCAGCAAGTCATTGATATAGATATATTAAATGCAGATCTAACCAAATCGAGCCGCTACTCTGTTGAGTTGGCACATTAGCAGCTAACCCCAAGCAACTAATGGCACTTTCTGCCTCCTGCGGAGTTTTCTCCCGGTGAAATTTTTTGGATTCGGGTCAGAAGCTACATCTGATTTTGGCTCGATTCGTACGGCATGAGGCCAAGTCGTTCCGCCCGCTCCAACAGCATTTTCACCGAAGACGGCTGCCATCTTGTTCGGCCACGAGGCGTGCGTTCGCGCATCGCTTCCAGCCGGGTGCAGATCGCCTGAAGCGTGATGTCGGGGTCCGCGCCCTTGATGCCGGCGACGATGGCGGGCAGACGGTCGTCGGTTTCGCGGCGCCCGGCGCGGGCTAGCACCTCGGCCGGCAGGAAGCCGTCGCCGACATAGGCCTTCACAGCGCGCAAGAGACGGCTTTGGGTCCAGCGACGCGCCTCGGGCAAGGGGCCGTTGATGATGCGCACCACGTCTTCCCAGGCCAAGTCGGGTCGCAACCGGCGCACATGGGGCACCCAATCTTGTGCCGTCTCGTTCAGACGCTCCATGTAGCCGTCTTGTCGCGCCAGCCGTACTTTGCGAAGAGCAGCAGGGTCTTTGGCCCGCAGTCCAGGGTTCCCGCCGACGCGGCCCTTTGAGCGTGCCGAGGCAAGTCCGGCTTTGGTACGCTCGCGGATCAGAGCGCGTTCGAACTCAGCCGCAGCGCCCAGAACCTGCAACGTGAACTTGCCCTGGGGCGAGGCAGTGTCGATCGGGTCCTGGAGCGAGCGGAAGAACGCCCCCTTGCCCTCCAGTTTTTCGATCACCTCAAGTAGGTGCGACAAAGACCGCGCAAGCCGGTCGATCCGCACGACGACCAGCGTGTCGCCCTTGCCAATCCGCTCCAGCACACGTGCAAGCACGGGCCGCGCGCGATTGCCGCCCGAGGCGTGCTCTTCAAAGATCTCGGTGCATCCCGCAGACTGCAGTGCTTCAGACTGGGGCAGGGGGGTCTGATCCTCGGTGGAGACGCGCGCATAGCCAATCAGGGGCATGAAACTGGGCCGTTTGCAATTTAATATATCGCCAATAAACGACCGTTTGTAAACGAATGCAAGTAGGTGCTTTCTCGTCGTGCTTGTCTACAAGCCCTTGGTTTCCTTGCGCTGAGCGCGATCAGAGAGGATTCACCGGCAGTCGCGCGCGCATACTATATAAAAAACGTCGGCTACCGCCACAAAGTCACTTGGGTAATATGCAAAAGAATTGTATTTTGCACATATGAAGACCCAAGCAACTGCTTTAACATATGATTTCAATGATCCCCTCATCACCATCGAGGAGGATGAAGAAGCTCACGAAGAGGATCTCTGGTTTCTGCCGGGACCACTCGATGAAGAACCAAATGATTTGCCTCCCGGGCCACGGGCAGAACCGCCCGACACTGCTGTCATCGAAGACTGGGCAAAGGCAGAAAGCGTTCAAGCTGCTCGACTGGCACGGGTCGCTGGGCGTCTGGGTGCTCTGGATGACCGACTGCTGCGCGGCCCGGAAGGCTGGCGGCATCGCCTCGCTTTGATAGAGGCAGCGAACCTCAGCTGGTTCGCGGGGGACCGGGTGAGTTCTGATCGTCTGGCGCTCTGGATATCGATGCGGCTTTCGGGCGCACAGGATGACCCTAATGCCCTTGCAAGAGTTGGATGGGCTGTTCGGCGCCTGACAGGCGGTCCCGGACCGGTGGCCGACCTGGCCGCCTTCCTGGATCGCCGCGATCCCGAGAGCATTGAAGACAGCGCTGAGCGTTTCGAAGGTCGCGCGGGCGGATGGCTGGATGTAATGACAGCCGCAGCCGAGCTCCACCCAATCACCAGGGCTTGCATGGGCTTTCATCTCTGGAGTCTGGCGGGCCTCGGACAGCACGGCGACCAGATCGAAGCCGCCGTCACCGCGTCCAGGATCGCGGCCTGCGACGAAGGCGGCGCCGTCTTCGCACCGCTGGCTATGGGCGGGGCAAGGGGGCTGCGCTTCTCGGGTTTGCCAACCGAACGCTTGGCACGCTGGTTGGATGGGATGAACAGCGCAATTCTGACGGCGATGCGAACACTTGACGATATTGAAGCGTGGACGGGTCGGGCAGAAAACGTCATGGCGCAATTGTCTGGCCGCACGCCGCTTGCCTTGCGAAGAACTTTCTCTCAGTGGCCCTTGGTCTCCGCCCCAATGGCTGAGGCGACGACTGGAGCCAGTCGCGCCGCCGTTCAGCGCAATCTGGCGTGGATGGAGGCAAGCGGTTTGATCCGCGAAGTGACCGGGCAGGGGCGCTTTAGGATGTGGAAAGCGACAGGCTGACAGATCGTCCAGTGATGGATGGTAGCATTTTATAAGTGAATACAGTTGCTTGCGGCATCCCCTGTGCAATCTGTGTTCAGGGGGCGATCGTGCGTTGTCGCGCTCTAGCGGGTCTGGCGTTCCGTCTGGCGCCATACGTGCCGCATCCGGACAATCTGGATTGGGTCGAGATTATCGTTAATCAGGAAAGCCTCGACTATGAAGGCACGATGATCCTAGATTACCTGATGCCGCGATGGATGATCTAGGTGATCTATCTGTCCCCGATCATTCCGCCTCCAGCGGTTTCAACCTGTTTGCACATGCGATGATGCGCGTTGACGATTGTGGCAGTGGTCGATACCCTGTTCGTGCTTTATGCGTAGATTTTTTTTTGCCTGCTTGCCGGTCTCGGGACCCAGCACCTCATCTACATCATCGCGCGCAAAAGGTGCGCGCGCGAATGTCCGATGCTCTTCGCTTGAACGCGTCTCAAACCGGCGGGCTGGCCCGGTCACCTTCAAATCCATGCCGATGTCTGGTCTACGGCCCGGGCAGGATTCCGGCCGCGAGCCCGATGAGCAGCGTGGCAAGCACGGTGACCACGACTGTTCCTTGGGTCAGAACTGCGCCCACCTCTGACGGGTGCTCTGTCGAAGAAGTTCGATACATCGGCACCATCAACCGCAGGTAAACTCCAAGTGCCAGCACCGAGTTCAGGACGCCGATGATCGCAAGCCACAGATACCCGGCCTCGACCGCTGCCGAGAGCAGATAAAATTTGCCCACGAAGCCGAAGAGCGGCGGGATGCCGGTCAGTGACAGCAGGAACACCACCATCGCCGCGCCGAGCCACGGACGGGTGCGCCCGAAGCCTTCGAGATCGCCCAGATCGCGCCCGGCCAGCAGGACAACCGCAAAGGCACCGAGGTTCATCGCCACGTAAGCGGCGGCAAAGACCAGAATGCCCGGAACGGCAAAGCCGCTGGCCCCGAGGGCCACGACGCCCATCAGGAAATATCCCGACTGTGCCACCGAGGAATAGGCGATCAGGCGCACAAGGTTGGTCTGCACCAGTGCGGCGAGGTAGCCATAGGTCATTGTCGCCGCCGCGATCACGGCCAGCGCCAGAGGCCAGCCACCGTCACGGGGCAGGTCGCGCAGGACCTGCGCGAACGCGAAAAAGGCGGCCGCCTTGGTGATGACGGACAGGTAGGCCGCGATCGACACGGGCGCCCCCTGATAAGCGTCCGGTGCCCAGAAATGAAACGGCACCAGCGATCCCTTGTAGCCCAGACCGACGATGATGGCGATCAACCCGGCGATGGTCACAAGTGTCTGGCCCTGCAACTGGCCCAGCTCCGAGAACAGGGTCGAGCCGGTGCCGCCGAACCAGAAGGTCAGCCCGTAGATCATCACCGATCCGGTGACCGCGCCGAAGACGAGGTATTTCATCGCTGCCTCGGTGGCCGCATCGTCGCGCGGCCAGGCCACAAGCGCGAAAGAGCCCAGTCCGGTCAGCACAACACCGATCACCACCACCATCATGTCGCCAGCCCCCGACAGCATCAGCGCGCCAAGGGTCACGAGCACGACGAGGGATTGAACGCTGCCTTCGCGCGGGCGACCGGTGATTTCGGCCCGGACGAGCAGCAGGGACAGAGCGGTGCCGGGCAGCAGGATCAGCTTGGCCCAGCCCGAAATCAGGTCTATCCGGTAAGTGCCGCCGAAGACGGTGGCGTCAACGCTCAGCATCGGCAGTGTCAGCAGGGTGGCCGCCGCAAGCCCGGCCAGACCGATGGCCAGCACCAGCCGCGCCGCGCGGAACATCTCGGCGACGATCATCAGCATCGCCGCGGCGGCAAGCGTAAGCTCCGGCGCCAGAAGGGCAAGATCGCGGCCCATCTCCATCAGTTGCCGAGGCCCGTCATGGTGGTGTGGATCATGTCAATCAGCCAGCCGGGTGCGACACCGATCAGAACGGTCAGGACGAGAAGCGGCAGGACCACCAGCTTTTCGCGCCGGTCCAGATCGGGCATGTCGGCCCATTTGTCGTTCATCTCGCCCAGAAACACGCCCGCGATGGCCCGCAGATACAGCGCCGCCGTGACAACGATGGCGAGGATCGCGATCAACCCCCAGGGCATGCCGTTCAGCGTGGCAAGGAAAATCTGGAACTCGGCCGGGAAGTGCGCCAGGCCCGGCAATCCGAGAGAGGCGAAAGCCGACAGGATGAAGGCCCAGCCAAGCCACGGCACACGGCCCAGCAGCCCGCCGAAATCGCCGATTCCGCGGGTATGGGCCCGGTCCTGCAACATGCCCACAAGGAAGAAGAGGGCGCCCGTGACCAGCCCGTGGCTGACCATCTGGAGGGTCGCGCCATCCAAAGCTATGGTCCGGATGCGCGGCTCTGTCGCCAGTGCAGCAATGGCGACGCCCATCACCACGTACCCCATGTGGTTAACGGACGTGTAGGCGATCATCTTCTTTAGGTCGCTCTGCGCCAGTGCCGCGAAGGCCCCGTAAAGCGCGCTGACCACCCCGAAGGCGAGGATCACCTGTCCGGCCTGCGCGAAGGCCTCGGGCGTCATCTGGTAGGCAAAGCGCACCAGCCCGTATGTGCCGAATTTCAGCATCACGCCGGCGAGGATCACGCTGCCCGCCGTGGGCGCCTGCACATGCGCCGCCGGAAGCCAGGTGTGGACCGGGAAGGCCGGGATCTTGACCGCGAAGGTCACGAGCATTGCAATCAGCGCCAGCATGGCGGGAAGCCCGCCCAGTGTGGTACCTTCGACCCAGACACGCATGTCGAAGGTACCTGAGCCGAGGTAAAGCCCGATGATCGCCAGCAGGAGGGGCAACGAGCCCACAAGCGTATAGAGGAAGAACATGAGCGCAGCCCGTTGCCGCTCTTCATAGCCCCAGCCTGCGATCATGAAATACATGCCCACCAGTGAGACCTCGAAGAAGACATAGAAGAGCAGGCCGTCAAGCGCCATGAAGGTGCCGAGCGACGCGGTTTCCAGCATCAGCATCAGCACCACATAGGAGGCCGCCCGCTCCCCGATCCGCGCCGAATACAACGCCGACAGAAGAAACAGAAGCGAGGTCAGCAGCACAAGCGGCAGGCTCAACCCGTCCACGCCCAGTCGGTAGGCTGCGCCAATGGCCGGGATCCAGGCGATTTCCTCGACCTGGGCAAAATCTCCGGCCACGATGCCCCGCGCCCAGATCCCCAGCGTGATGAGGAAGACGGCCCCCGTCGCGGCGATGGACACCGTGTGTGCCTTTTTCGTGGAGCGGTCGGGCAGCGCCATAAGCGCGAGACCGGCAAGGATGGGCAGGAAGGTGGCAATGGTCAGAAGCGGCATGAGCGCGATCCTCAGAAGAAAAGCGGGGCGGCGAGGAGTACGCCGGTGACAAGGGCGATTCCGGCGACGGTCATCGCCATTTCGCGGTGGATAAGGCCGCTTTGCAGGCGGCGGGCGCGGGTGCCGAGGGCGACTGTGCGATCGACAAGGCCAAAGATTGCGCGGTCGATGGTGTCACGGTCGGTGCGCAGGCTGATCTGTCCGAGAGACAGGTTCAGCCTGCCAACCGCGTTGACCAGCGCCAGAAGCCAGTATTCGGCGCGCTCGATCCGGTGTGACAGCGCTTGTGCGCCTGTGACGATGCCGCCCAGCACGACACGGCGGATGATCCAGCTATCCAGACGGTCGCACAGCCGCGCCAGGGCCAGCGCCGGGCGGACCACGAGGGCGTCCAAACCCCCTGCAATTGGAAACCCATCCCGCGCAGGTGCAAGCAGCGGACCCAGAAGGCGGGCGGGGGCCAGCAGCCAGCCAAGCGCCAGCCCGGCCAGACCCACCGCCAGCCCCATGGCCGGGACGATCCAGCCGGGCTCGGCCAGATGCGCGCCCAGCATCGCCTCCAGCGGTTTGAAAACAAGGCCGAGCGTGGCGGCGAGTGCCACGAGAACGCCCATGCCGACGGCCATAAGCGGCACTGGATCGTGGGGCTTCTCCGGCGTGCCGGACCACAGCACCTTCAATGCCCGGCCCATATAAGCCCCGGTCAGCACCGACCCGGCAAGGGCCAGCGGCAGCAACCACGCGGCAGAGGGGCTATCGAGAGCCGCGGCGAGTATTGCGTCCTTGGAATAGAAGGCAGCGAGCGGTCGCAGCCCGGCCAGCGCCAGAGCTGCCACGGCAAAGCCCGCAAAGATGCCGGGCCGGGTGCGACCTGCGCCCGCAAGCGTGTCAAGATCCGTGCTCTCGCGGTCGTGCTGGAAGACGCCGGCGCCAAGGAACAGCGCCGACTTGATCGCCGCATGGGCGATCAGGTGCAGAAGGGCGGCGATGGGAACCCCGGCCCCCACCGCGATCAGCATCAGCCCGTACTGGCTGGCGGTTGAGGCGGCGAGCAGACGCTTGAGGTCCGTTGCGGCCAGTGCCATTAGCCCGGCAATCACCGCCGTCGCCCCGCCGACAATCCCGATTGCCAGAAGCGCGCCGCCAGGCAACATCGGTGCGGTCCGGATCAGCAGGATCGCCCCCGCCGCTACCAGCGTGGCCGAGTGGAGCAGGGCAGACACCGGCGTTGGTCCCGCCATCGCCCGCATCAGCCAGTCCTGCATCGGCACCTGCGCCGACTTGCCCATCGCCGCGAACAAGAGCAGCAGGCCCGCGATCAGCGCCGGGGTGCCGGTGGTGGCAAGCGTGGCCGATATCTCGGAGGTTCCGGCGATACCGATCAGCAGGAAGGCCGCGAGGTAGAGGCCCAGATCGGCCGTCCGGGTATAGAGGAACGCCCTCATGGCCGCCCCGGGCACTCCGTTGCGTCCGTGCCAAAACCCGATCAGAAGGTAAGAGGCGAAACCGATCATTTCCCACGCCGCCAGAAGTGTGATCCAGTCGCCCGACAGCACCAGAAGTTGCATCGCGGCCACGAACATCAGCATGGTGCCGAAAAAGCGGGGGCGTTCCGGATCCTGCGCCATGTAGCCCGCCGCATAGGTCAGGACCATGGCCGCGACGGTCGCGACGACCAGCGCCAGCGTTGCCGTCAGCGGGCTGGCCACCAACCGGATCGGCAGGTCCGGCAGGAAAGGCAGACTGGCCGTGATATCCGTACCGCCCGCCACCCCGGCGAACAGCGCAATTGCCCCGGCAAGGCCCAGGGCTGCGCCGATTAGCGCAATCGCCTCCGGCGCCCGCCGCAGCGCAAGGGCCGTCAGGCCCGCGCCCAGGGGCGCGAGGATCGTCAGCGCCAGCCAGATCACCCCTTGAGCTCCCGCGCTTCTTCCATCTCGACCGACCCGCGCGAGCGGAACCGCGCGATGGCGATGCCGAAACCCACGGCCATCTCGACCGCCATCACCGCCATGACAATTAGCACGAACATCTTCGCCGCGGTCACATCGGGGTGCAGATAGCGCCAGAACGCCACGAGATTGAGCAGTGCCGCGGCAAGGATCAGCTCGACCCCCATGATGATCATGACAAGGTTGGTCTGGCTGAGCGCGCCATAGAGACCAACGCCGAAAAGCGCCGCACCGACGCTGAGCGCGATCATGAGCTCGGGGATCATGGGGTGTCCTCCTCTTGCGGGGCGATGGCGACCATGGTCGCGGCGATCATCGCGGTCAGGATCATCAGCGCCGCGCTTTCAAAGATGAACATCGAGCGTCCGAGGATTTCGCGTCCCAGCAAGCGCGCCTGTTCATCGGCCCCGGGCACGTCGGGCACGGGGCCTTGCCAGCCGGCGGTCCAGATCACCACAAGCGCGGCAACCAAGCCAATCCCGCCTGCCCAGAGCGACAGGCGTTTCTGGTGTGTCATGTCCATCTTGCCCATGCCGCCGGGGTCCATCATGAACATGACCATGAAGATCGCCATGACGCTCATCTCGGTGGCCATCATCATGATCTGGAGCACGCCCAGGAACTCGGCTTGCATGACAAGGAACATCGCCCCGATGGCGGTCTGACTGAAGAGGAGCGCGATGGCCGAACGCACCATGGAATGCGTGCGAAAGACGACGATCCCGAACCAGATCGCGGCAACACCGAAAAACGCGAGAAACAGGGCGGTGGCAAGGCTCATATCGGCACCACGAGGGCGATGACGCCCACAAGGAAGATATTGGCCAGCGCCAGGGTGATGCCGAGCTTCCAGCTCAGTTCAAGATACTTCGCCTCGCGCAGGCGCGGCAGTCTGGATCCGAGCGCAAGCATCCCTGCTGCCACGGCGAGCGTCTTGAGCGCAGTCCAAACCCAGCCCGGCAGCCACGGGCCAAGCCAGCCTCCAAGGTAGAAAGTGACGGTTGCGCTGGCCAGTGCGACGATGATCACAAGCCGTGCCAGCCGCAGGACGGCCAGCCGCGCGCCGGTGTATTCGGCCTCGACTCCACCCGCCAGATCGCCGCCGCCGGTGGGCAGGTCGATGGGCGGCAGCCAGGCGACACCCATCGCCGCGATGACGAACAGGACGAAGCCGATGGGCTGATAGGCGACGTTCCACAGCGCCGCCTGAGACAGGACGATCTGGGTGGTGGAGAGCGACTCCGCCCGCATCGCCACTGCCGTTATGGGCATCACGATCAGCATGGCATAGGCGATGAACTGGCCCAGAAAGCGCCAGCCGCCGATCATCCCATAAGCTCCGTTTGGCCCCCAGCCCGCCATGATAAGGGCAACCAGTACATAGGCCAGCGCGGCGTTCAGAAACAACGCGCCAATGGCCAGATCGGTAATGATCAGCCCCGGCGCCAGCGGGATCACCGCCACCGACAGCAATCCCGCGACCAGCAGTAGGACCGGGCCGGATTCGAAGAAGAGCCGGTCGGGCGTGCGGGGCATGATCTGTTCACGGCCCAAAAGAGCAAGTGCCGAAGTCGCCGGGCGTGTCAGGCTCAGGCGTCCGTGAACCGCCCAGCTTTCCAGAACGGCCACTGCGTAGCAGCCGACAGCAAGCGCCAAAAGGATCATCGCGATACTCATTGTGACGCGCTCCAGGGATCAAGATCGAGCGAGGCGATTGCGGTCAGTGCGTCGGCAAGTTCCATCTGCTTTATCAGGTCGGGCACATGCGCAGCGAGTGCCGCGAAAGGTGTGGTCAGATGGGTCGAGGAAACCATGCCACCCTTCAATGTCAGGTGCAGGGTTGCCGGTCCGCGCGGTGTTTCCAGTGTGGCCATGCCATGGCCGTCGCCTTTTGCACGCGGCATCACTGGTATCGCAATCGCGCCCGCCTCGGCTATCAGATCAAGGCTTTGCGCAATCTCCGCACAGCGTTGGCGTAGCCGCGCCATCGCGTCGCCTTCATCCTGCGTGATCGGTTCGAAACCTAATTCGTCGTAGACCCCGTCGCCGTGTCTGGCATCGGACGCATGGCCCGCCGCACGTGCCACAGGACCTTCCGATGCTCCCTGAAGCGTCCCGATCCCGGTCAGTTTTGGTCCCATAAGTGATCGGTTGAGTGCAACGTGCAGAAGGCTCGTTATAGAGGTTGCTTGCTCTGCCACCTCATCCGCTTTAGCCGTCCGGACGCGGTGTTCCATGGCCGCCGCCCGGCGCCCCAGCGGTGCAAGGCCCGCTTGTCGAGCCAACCCGGCAAGCCAGTTGAGATGGCTTGCGATCCTTTCGCGTTCAACCGCCGCGGCGCGCGCCGTCAGCACGTCTTTCGGCGCGGTCTGCCCTGTTGCAGCTTCGGCAGCGCGGCAGGCCAGTTCGCGCATCGCCACAGGTGACAGGGGCACCGCGTCTGCAAGACTTGCAGCAAAGTCTTCGAGAGCAACGCCTGATGGCAGCGCTGCCGCCTCCATCCCTCTGATCTCGGCGCCCGCGACGCTGTCTCCATCGAGGGTCAGAACCATATGCAGTCCGCTTGGCAGACCCGGGAAGAATGGGCCGAATGGAGCGTCTATCCATTCCATCACCAACCCGTCGGGGCTGACCGGTTTGCCTTCCGTCAGCTCGACCATGGACATGAAATGTGGCTCGATCCCCGGGATGTCGGGCGCTGCGCCGTGGCCTGCGTGGCCATGATGCTCGCTATGCGCATCCTGCTGCCCGTGTGCGCCATGCGCAGCGTGCCCCCCTTGGCCCTCTTGGGCTGGCGTGTGCGCGTGGTGCTTGTGACTGCCATGTCCACTGTGCGCGTGGCCTCCGGCCTCGGCCTGCGGAACGAGGTCCATGCCGCATTTGGGGCAGGAACCCGGTGTCTCGGAGGTCACCTCGGGGTGCATCGGGCAGGTGTAGGGGCCTGTCGGCTCCGAGGCCGGTTTGGCGTGATGGCCGTGGCCGTGATGCGCATGATGACCTTGGTGCGCGTGCTCTCCGGCCTCGGCCTGAGGGACGAGGTCCATGCCGCATTTGGGGCAGGAGCCGGGCGTGTCGGAGGTGACCTCTGGGTGCATGGGGCAAACATAGGAAGTGGACGCCTCGGCGCTGGTCACAGCATCCGCGTGATGATGGGCCTTTTCTGCTTGCGTAGAACCCGTGGACGATTTCTCATGGCCCTCATGGCCCTCATGGCCCTCATGGCCCTCATGGCCCTCATGGCCCTCATGGCCCTCATGGCCCTCATGGCCCTCATGGCCCTCATGGCCCTCATGGCCCTCATGGCCCTCATGGCCGTGCGACGCCGCGCCGGAAACGCGGCGTTCCACAAGGAACATCCCGCATTTCGGGCATTTGCCGGGTTCGTCCGAAACGACTTCGGGATGCATGGGGCAGGTGTATTCGATCCGCTCCGACAGGGCAGGCGCATCAAACTCCGTGATGTCTGGTGCAAAAGCCCCATTGCGGAGCAGTTTGCGCAGATCCTCCAGTCCGGAGATCAGGCCCGCCTGCGACATCTCCGCCGTCACGTCGGCAGTGGGCAGAGGGCCAAGATCGACCTCACCAAGCGCCAGAATGCACCGGGGTCGCGGCATCTGGGCCCAGACGACGCTGGCCGCATCGGCCAGCGCAGTGGGCAAGGGCCCCGCGATCAGCAAGACGTTCGCGTGGCGCGGCGTCACCGCGCGGATCAGCCCTGCGGCGTCCAGATCGAGACCACGGGCATTTGCGACATCCTCACCGGGAACAACGAACGCGCGCAAGTCCCGCGCCATGGCCCCGGCGACCAACCCGCGGAAACCGCGCAACAGACCCTGACGTGCTCCGGACAAATCCATCATTGCCGCCTCAGCGCGCCCTGGCTCCATCCATAGAGCAGGCCGAGAAACAGGATTGCGAGAAAGACACCCATGTCGAGCAGGGCAACCAGCCCCTCTTCACGGTAGACGACCGCCCAAGGGTACATGAACGCCATCTCCATATCGAAGGCCAGAAACAATAGCGCATAGCCGTAATACTTGGCGTGGTATCGGACCCAGACCGGATCGCGGGCCAGCGTGCCGGCGGTTGCGGGCACGTCCTTGGCGGGTTCGGCACGGGCCCGCCCGATCGCACGGGCGAGGGCATAGATGCTCAGGACCAGCCCGACCGTGCCGAACGTCAGGCCGAGCAGAATGGCGTATTGCGTCAGTTCACTCATGTCCGCACTGGCTCCTGTCGTGCTTGGCCTTTTTTGCCAGATCTGGTACCGCGCACGAAAAAGCCGTGCGTAGTCCTTTCCATCCACGTTAAGGCAAGGACGCTCAAAAAGAAAAACGATTACGAAAAATTACTTCCCCAACCTGACGACGCGACTTGAAGCAATGAGATTTTGAAAGTCGCGGCGCCTTTGTCAGCAGCAACCATGCGGATAAATTTCATCGGCACGATGGATTGCTGATTTCAAAATCACTAACATTGGAATTTCGCCTTGGAATGGATAGCTTCATGGTATCTGCCCATGGCGACATGTTCGATGTATCCGCCTGCCGGGCTGGATCGGAATTTCGGTGCAAGGGCGGCGTGCAACCATGTCGGAAACCAAAAACCATATCCCAATGGACAGCGACGGTGATCCGCCCGGCCTCGAGACAACACTGTCGGTGAACAGAAATGCGTTTTTGGGGTTTCTCGTCAAACGGCTGGGAAACCGGGCCGATGCTGAGGACGTTCTGCAGGAGTTTTGCATCCGCGTTCTGGCACGTAAGGATCAGCTGCGCGAGGCGGACCGCATGGATGCCTGGCTTTACGCGGTGTTGCGTTCGGCGCTGAATGATCACTATCGCAAGTCGGGACGGTCGAGGCGTCTGACAGAGGCTGTCGCACTGGAAGTTCAGTCTGCGGTTGTCGCGGATGACCCGGTCGAAGACATGGACGTGATCTGCAACTGCGTCAAAGGGCTGGTCACTGAACTGCGTTCCGGTGACGCCGAACTGATCCGCCGAATTGACATTGACGACGAGGATCGCGGCATTGTGGCAGCGGACCTCGGGCTTAAGTCCGGCACACTGAATGTGCGTCTCCACCGCGCCCGCGCCGCCTTGGGTGACGCGTTGATGGCCCACTGCGGCCCTTGTTGCCGTCATGGCTTTGACGATTGCTCCTGTCCGCCGGTCGGCTGCGAGCATCCTGTTGAAGAGACCGATTGTAAGGACGAAAACACCCCGTCTTGAGGCGGTTTTGTAATGCTGCGCTTCAAACGGCGTCTTCATAAAGAAGACGCTCGGGAGGATCGTATGACCACGGAACCGGCAGATGCGCAGGCAGTCGCAGACTTGATTTCGGATGTGTTTTGCGAGTGTCGAAGCATTGTTGAGGCCGATGTTGGAAGGCTGTCGGGCGAGTTGTTTCTCAAGGTAGATGTCGAAGGGCGGAGCCTTCGGTCTGCGGCAGACGCGGTCGGGCTCAGCACAGGTGACGCCAAAACAGCTCTTTTTTTGTTCCGCCGCCAGATAGCCAGTGCTTTGGTATCGTCAGTCCTCACAGTATCGGCGTCGGACGAAGATCAAACGCGCGGAGAAGGGAGGCGAAGTGTGGGCCACTGAGTGGTCGGGTTACGGACCGCACCCCGATGTGTGTAACGAAAGGACAGAGCCGGCGTCTACACTTATGAACCGCGCAATCAGCGTTCATCAGCAAGGAAGACAGACATGTTCGGACCTCTCATTCTGGTTGGTATCCTCGTTTCGGTTTTGCTCGCCAGCAGAATAGTCGAAGCACATCGTGACGGCATTGTTGTCGAAGAAGCGCTCGTGGCCATCCCTGTAAAAAGCCCTCAAGACAGGAACCGACGCTAGGCGCAAGGCAGGGAAGGCCGCCCGCAGAGCACATGACGCCACAGTGACCAAACCAACCAACACAGTCTAAGCCCGCAAGACGAAGCGCAATAATCAATGACCGACCAGACAGCCCGCCCATTCACGCGCCGGTACCATGGCAGCGTCCCGGAAGCCCTGACGTTCAGCCTACGACGACCCCTTGGACAGGCCGGTAAGAAATACAGAGAATCGCCGTTGTGATTCCGTAGAGCGCGCCATTTACTTGTCGGATTTAGGCAAACAGTTCAGGACATTCACGGGCGCACTTATTTGTCAGGATGATGTAGACCAGATGCAGCGTCGCAAGTCCTGCCAGCAGGCAGAAGAAAGAGATGTAGGCATATTGCAGGAAAGCAATATCGACCACGATCACCGCCACCAGCGTCAAGGCGAAATGGCGCACATGTTTGTAGTGCGACAGGGCCGGCGGCAGGGTGATGAGGGTCACGTAGATCGTGTTGGTCAACCACCGCGGCATCATGAAATCGAGCCACATGGATTTTTCATAGGCCAGCGACTGGTTGTTGAGCTCTACCACAACCATGTCGCTGTTGAGCCCGTGCGGGATGTATAGCAGCAGGCCGAAGGCCAGTCCGATCAGCGCCATGAGGCGGAACAATCGCTTGCGCGGACTGTCGTCCGGCTCCAGCACATAAACCGAGAAGGGAACCCATATCGGCCACATGAACCACGTGAAGAAGATGAACCCCATTGCCCCCCACAAGACCGTCAGGGGATCATTTCCGTTCATGCCAACCCACACGAAACCCTCAGTGAATTGCTGAAGACCTGCGAAAAGCGGCATCAATGCAAGCGGGAGATAGCGTTTGTTGCGCTGGAAGGCCACGATTGAAATGGCGGCCCCACCCCCGACAAGGAAAACGCTTGCAGCAAAACTGACTTGGGCCGACAGGCACATGGCATTTTCCTTTTCAGGCCTACTCTCTGTTTCCAAACGTAAGCGACTTCTACAGCCTTGAAAAGAATGCAAATCGTCAGCCGCAGGATTGGTCCGGCTCCCCCCAAAAACAGGAGCCGGAAGGCCTGCTCCGCGTCGCCGCGGCAGTCACGCGGGCGCAGAGGCTAAAGCGGCACGATTGAACGCCGGGTCTCCGGCTGGTCCATCTCGTACGGCGGTGCCGGCTCGACGCTCCTTTCCGAGCTGGGCCGGCTGGCGGGCAGGACGCTGATCGCGCTGGCCGGGCTGACCGCGGTGCTGATCGGGCTGGGCTACAAGGCGGCGCTGGTGCCGTTCCAGTTTTGGGCACCCGACGCCTATGACGGCGCGCCGGTGTCCGTGGCCGCCTATCTGTCGGTAATTACCAAGGTCGCGGCAATCTTCGCCTTCGCGCAGATCTTGCGCGACCTACCGGTCGGTAACAGCTGGCCGCTGGTGGTCGCGCTAATCGCCGCCATGACGATGACGTGCGGCTACCTGGCGGCGCTGGTGCAAAGCAACGAGGTGCGCCTGCTGGCCTATTCGTCGATGGCGCAGGCGGGTTATTTCATGATGGGGATCGTGGATCTGGGGCCAGGCTTGCTGGCGCTGTCGGTCACCGTTTCCATGACGATTTTCAGGGTCTGGAGAACTGGACCGACGCGCAGGACGTTCTGGACGAACTCGCCGAGGCCGGAATAGAGGCCGATTTCGATCATAGCGGCCTTACCGAAGGCGTCGTCTTCGACAGCCGCGCACGGACCCACCGGGTGCACGGAGCAAAGCCTCTCTTCTATCTCTTGCGGCGAGGCAGCGCGCCGGGGTCGCTGGACCGCGCCCTGCTGGCTCAGGCCCAGGCGGCCGGTGTCGAGGTGCGGTTCAACGATCGGGTCACGGCCACGTCGGGGAACATGATACTGGCAGGCGGACCGCGCCGTGCTGATATCATCGCGGTCGGCTACGTCTTTGACACGGCCATGCCCGATGGTGCCTGGCTTGCGTTTGGGCCGGAACTTGCCCCGAAGGGCTACGCCTATCTGCTCGTGAACGAAGGACGCGGAACGGTGGCAAGTTGCATCTTCACGGGCTTTCGCGATCAGGCGCACTATCTTGCAGCGACGGTGTCGTATTTCGAACGTCACGCCGGGCTGCAAATGCAGAATGCGCGCGGCTTCGGCGGTTTCGGGAATGTCAGATTGCCACGCACAGCGATGCAGGGCGGAAACCCGGTGATCGGCGAGCACGCGGGTTTTCAGGACGCTCTGGCAGGATTCGGGTTGCGCTATGCGATGCGAACGGGCCAACTGGCGGCAGAGAGCCTGGTACGCGGCACCGACTACTCCAGGGCCTGGCGGCAGAGTTTGCAGCCGGGCCTGAGTGCCGGCGTGGTCAACCGGTTCATGTTCAACCGGACCGGCGCGCGCGGATTGGATTATCTGATCGGAAAACTCGGTGCCAACGACACCCGCTCGGTATTGGCGACGGCCTATCGGCTGTCGTTTACCAAGCGCCTCGTGCTGCCGCTCGCCCGGTTTCGCTATCGCGAACCTCTTAAAGACCGCAGTTGCGACCATGTCGCTTGCGATTGCGTCTGGTGCCAGCACGGTCTCCATGATCCGTCCGGTGTCTGACCGCCCTGGCCATCGCGCCACCATCGAGATCAAAGCAGGTTCTCGCGCCATCATATCAGGAAGCGGCGCACCAGTCGACGACCCTGACGTTGCTGCCAGATTCACGATGCGCTAAGCGGGAACCATGCGCGTCTTTGACAGAAATTTTATTCGGGCGGACGGTATCAGCCGCAAAGCAACGGGCGTCTCGCGGTCGAGCAAACATGCGCGCGCTGCGATGTGTGTGCCGGACCTCGGCGAGGGCGAGGGCACGTTCCGGCTTTTCGTCGAAGGCGATGTGCTTTACGACGAGATGATCGCCGCGATTGAGCGCGCGACGCGCGATATCCGCATGGAGTCCTATATCTTTGCGGCCGACGAGGTCGGCGCGCGTTTCGTGGCCGCGCTCGCGGAAAAAGCGCGCGCCGACCTTGACGTGCGGCTGCACCTCGACGCCTTCGGTGCCGGCCAGAGAAACTTTCGCAGGCTGCGACACGAATTGAAACAGGCCGGGGTCCGGTTCCGCTGGTTTCGCCCCTTCAGCCTGCTGCACCCGCTGAGATATCTGCAACGCAACCACCGCAAGCTTCTGGTCGTCGATGGCCGGGAAGCATTCCTGGGCGGTTTCAACATACGCCGACTGAACTCGCGCCGACTTCACGGCGAGACCCGTCAGCGAGACACCCATGTGCGCGTCGCGGGCCCGCTGGTGGAGCTCGCTGTCAGGCATTTCGAGCGACTCTGGCTTGACGCTGGCCAGCTTCCGGCCAGCGCGATTCCCGATGATACCAAGGGGATCGAGGGGTTGCTGGTGCCGAGCTACTCGCGCCTGTGCCGCAAGCGGCTTGGCTGTCTGCATGCGGGGCTGATCGAAATGGCGCAAACCCACGTTTATCTGACCTCACCATATTTCAGTCCTGGAACCGTGGTCGACCGCGCGCTTCAGGCCGCCGCCCGGCGCGGCGTGGACGCACGTTTGCTGGTCCCCCGCCGGAGCGATCCGCCGGTCGCCGGCTGGGCGACTCGGGCTGCATATGCGCACCTTCTGTCGGCGGGCGTGAGGGTCTATGAATACCTGCCGCGCCAACTGCATGCCAAGACTTCGGTCATCGACGCGGCTTGGTCGATCGTGGGCTCGGCAAACCTCGACTACCGAAGCCTGTTCATCAACCAGGAGCTCGTGTTGATCGCTCGGGATCGGACCCTGGCCGAGCAACTGCAGGCGCAGTATCTGGGCGACCTCGCAGAGGCCGCTGAAATCACCCAGCCGGCGTGGCACCGCCGCGGCTTGCGCGCGCGTGGCCTGGAGGCGATTGGCTGGGCCGCGCGACGACTGCTGTAGCTGTCAGAACCGCTCGACCCATGCCAGCCCGGATCGGGCGTCCCGGTCGGAGCTACCAAACGACTGCCTCCGGCCTGCGAGACCGCCCGCATCCTCACACTGCAAACGCGCCAATGTCCGAATTCCTGTAATGCTGTCCGTCGAGCCGCGTCTATAGAACGAAGGCAAAAAGAGGAGGTCCAGATGGACAGTCTTTCCAATACCCCGAAGCAAGCCAGCGCTGCCGAGAAATCGACCGGATGTTGCGGCGGCAAATCCGACGCGCAGGGCCAAGCCAAGCCCGAGCCGCGCGTCACGGAATCCGCCAAGGAGACGCCGGCCAAATCCGGCTGCTGCTGCGGCCACTGACACGACACCCCCGCGCGGGATCTGCGTCCCGCGCGAGCCACGGCACGGCGGCGCCGGATAGCAAGGCTCTTGCGGACCGGTCCCACCGGCGGCGAGGAGGGAACAAGCCATGATGCCTATCATCTATTTCACCGCAGTCGCGGCGATCCTTTTCCTGGCCCTGCGCATGACGTGCGGGGCATGTGTCATGGGCGCGGATACCGCGACGGGGCGCGCGCGCCTGCCACTTGTGCCGCTGGGCTGGGCGCTGAGCCTGTTTCTGGCGGTGACCTATCTGGTCTGCATCGCGTTCGATCTGATCTTTCCCGGCTATGCGATGTACCAGACCTGGTCCGGCCTGCTGCCAGGGTTCGTCTGGCTGACACCGCTTGGCTTCATCGTCGGTCTGGTCGAGAGCTTTCTCTATGGCTGGTATGCCGCGTTGATCTTCGGCGGGCTCTTCAACGCCATCGCGAATAGGGAGACTTAGGCATGACACAAATCACACGTCCGAAACTACGCTTTCTGGGTGCCGCCGGGACCGTGACGGGATCGCGTTATCTGATCGAGGCCATGGGACGGCGCATTCTCGTGGATTGCGGCCTGTTCCAGGGGTTCAAGAACCTGCGAGAACGCAACCGCAAAACGTTTCCCGTGCGTCCGAACACGATCGACACTGTGCTGCTCACACATGCACATCTCGACCATTCGGGATACCTGCCGGCGCTGATCCGGGCGGGGTTCGGCGGCCGGGTCCACTGCACCGAGGCGACAGCAGACCTTTGCGGGCTTATCCTGCCCGACAGCGGACACATTCAGGAAGAAGAGGCGCGCTTTGCCGCCCGGAGGGGGTTTTCCAAACACAAGAACCCCAAACCGCTCTATACGCTCAAGGATGCAGAGGCGGCGCTGGAACGCCTTCGGCCGCATGGCTTCGATCAGAGGATCGACCTCGGCGACGGGGTCGCCGCCCGTTTCATCCCGGCCGGGCACCTTCTGGGCGCCGCCCAGATCCGTTTCGAGATCGGCGACAGGGTCGTCCATTTCAGCGGCGATCTGGGCCATGATCCCGATCCGCTGATGCGGCCGCCGAAACCGTTCGGTGGAGCCGATGTGCTGGTCTGCGAATCCACCTACGGCAATCGCTCCCATCCCGATACCGACCCCGAGGCCGAACTGGCCCCAGTCCTGAAGCGCACGTTTGCCCGTGGCGGCACGGTACTGATCCCGTCATTTGCGGTCGGACGGGCGCAGGGGGTGATGCTGCATATCGCGCGGCTCATGGCGCGGGGGGACATTCCCTATGTACCGGTGTTCCTCAACAGCCCGATGGCCGTGGATGCGACCGATATCTATCACCGCCACCACGCAGAGCATCACGTCAGCCGCGAAGACTGCGTCGCGATGTTCGAGATTGCCAAGCGCGTCAACA
Source organism: Paracoccus sediminicola (assembly GCF_027912835.1). Taxonomy (NCBI): domain Bacteria; kingdom Pseudomonadati; phylum Pseudomonadota; class Alphaproteobacteria; order Rhodobacterales; family Paracoccaceae; genus Paracoccus; species Paracoccus sediminicola. The sequence continues at coordinate 98,107 of NZ_CP115770.1, read as the reverse complement.
CGGTCGAGCAATCGAAGGATCTGAACACGCGCCAGGGCCCGATGATCATCGTCTCCGCCAGCGGAATGCTGACCGGCGGGCGCATCCTGCACCATCTGGCAAGCTTTGGCGGCGACAGGCGGAACACGATCCTGCTGTCCGGCTTTCAGGCCGGCGGAACACGTGGCGCGGTGCTGGCCCATGTCCCGCGAACCTTGCGCATGTTCGGACGAGAGTTCCCGATCGAGGCCGAAGTGGTTCAGCTCCAGTCCTTTTCCGGGCATGCCGATGCCGACGAAATCCTGCGCTGGATGTCCGCCGGTCCCGCACCCACGATGACCTATCTGACCCACGGGGAACCTTCGGCTGCGGACACCCTGAGATTTCGCGTCAAACACGAGCTTGGACGATCCGTGCGCGTCCCGGAGCACCTCGAATCCGTCTATCTGGACCGGCCGCGATGACCGATACGCTTGCTCTTGTCCCCGCCGGGATCGACACCTACCGGCAACCGGTCGTCTATATGAACGAAGACTGCCACATCTGTCGCTCCGAGGGGTTCGCGGCCCAGACCCGTGTGCGGATCGACCTGGAGGACCGTTGGATCATCGCAACCCTGAATGTCGTTGGCCGCGGAGCGTGGCTTGACGTGGATCAGGCGGCGCTGTCCGCCTCGGCTTGGGCGGCGCTTGGTGCGCGAGCAGGGGACAAGGGAGCGTTTTCTCATCCCGAACCGCCCGTTTCCGCGTCGATGATCCGGTCGAAAGCCTATGGCGACAGGCTGGATCAGGCTGGGTTCGCGGCAATCGTGAGCGACACGCTCGACAGCCGGCTGTCCGATCTCGAGCTTGCCGCTTTCGTCACCGCCTGTGCGGGTGAGCGGCTGGATGAGCCCGAGACCGTGGCACTGACCCGCGCCATGCAGGGCGCCGGGCAGACGCTCGACTGGGGAGGGCGGACCATTCTCGACAAGCATTGCGTCGGCGGTTTGCCGGGCAATCGAACGACGCCGATCGTGGTTGCTATCATCGCCGCAGCGGGGCACCTGATTCCCAAGACGTCCAGCCGTGCGATCACGTCGCCGGCAGGGACGGCCGACACGATGGAGGCCATGGCACCCGTTGCGCTCGACGCCGCCGCGCTGCGCAGGGTAGTCGAAGCAGAAGGCGGGTGCATCGTCTGGGGTGGCGGGCTCGCCCTCAGCCCCGCCGACGATCATTTCATTCGTGTCGAACGCCCGCTTGATTTCGACTCGACCGGTCAGTTGGTGGCAAGCGTACTGTCGAAGAAGGCCGCGGCGGGTGCCACGCATGTCCTGATCGACATGCCGGTCGGACCCACGGCCAAGGTGCGCTCTGAGAAGGCTGCCGAGGCACTCGGCGTCCGTGTGTCAGCGGTCAGCAATGCGTTGGGTCTGAACCTGGCGCTGCATATCAGCGACGGCATCGCTCCGGTCGGGCGCGGCATCGGCCCGACGCTGGAAGCCATCGACGTGCTGGCGGTCCTGCGACGCGCGCCCGATGCGCCTGCGGACCTGCGCGAAAGGGCGCTGGATCTGGCCGGGCATCTTCTGGACCTCGCTCCCGACGGCGTGGCGGGGCAGGGACGAGACCGGGCCCGGGCTCTGCTGGATAGTGGCGCGGCTGAGGCCAGGTTCATGGCGATCTGTGAGGCGCAGGGCGGGTTCCGGGAACCCGGAACGGCGGCGCAGCGGATCGAGATACACGCCCCCCACGCGGGCCTTTTGACATCCGTGGATAACCGCCGGATCGCCCGCATCGCCAAGCTGGCAGGCGCGCCGCGTCAGAAATGCGCAGGCATTCGCTTGCTGGTGCGGTTGGGCGACCGGGTGGACGAGGGCCAGCCGCTCTATGAACTCCATGCCGAGACAGCGGGCGAACTGGCCTATGCCCTGGCCTATGCCGAATCCCAAACCGGGGTTCTCACGCTGTCCGAGGAGGGCCCATGATCCTCATACCGTTTCCCGAAATGAAGCTACTGACCGAAACTCTGGCACTCGCGATGGGGGCGGAATTGCGCACGCTCGACTGGCACCATTTCCCCGATGGCGAAAGCCTGATGACCTTGCCGGGCGATCTGGACGGGGCCGACGTGGCGCTCCTGGCGACATTACGCAATCCAGACCATCATGCGCTGCCGTTGCGCTTCGCCGCGGCGACGGCCCGCGAGATGGGCGCGCGCCGCGTCGGATTGATCGCACCCTATCTCGGTTACATGCGGCAGGACAGCCGTTTCGAGGCTGGGCAGGCGGTCAGCGCGCGGCTTTTCGCGCACTTCCTGGGTGAAAGTTTCGACTGGCTGGTGACGGTCGATCCGCATCTGCACCGGATCGCTCGGCTGGAGGAGGTTTTCCCGATCCCAGCGGTGCGCGCCGTTTCCGCCCCACTGCTTGCAAACTGGATCAAGACTAACCTGCCCGACGCTGTTCTTTTGGGCCCCGATAGCGAAAGCCAGCAATGGGTGGCCGAGGTGGCCCGGCTGGCCGGACGGCCCTATGAAGTGCTGCGCAAGGTCCGGACCGGCGACCGTCAGGTCGAGGTCAGCGTGCCGGAAAGTGCCGTGTTGCGCGATGGCACGCCCGTGATCCTGGACGATATCGCCTCTTCGGGACGGACCTTGGTGCGCACCATTGAACGGCTCGTTGCGGCGGGCAGCCGCGCGCCGGTGTGCCTCGTGATCCACGCGGTTTTCGCCGGTTCCGCACATGATGACATTCTGGCAGCCGGTGCCGCAAGGATCATCACCACCGACACCATACCGCATCCATCGAATGCGATCGGAATCGCCGACGTTCTGGCTGAAGCATTCGGGTCGCTTGGGGTGCGAGCGGGCACAAGCATCGACTAGAGAAGCAGGGAAATCAGGATGTCCAAAAACCACAACAGGCACTTGGAGACGCCGGCCGCCGGGCAAGTGCGGACAAGGGATCGGGCCGCTCTCTATCGTGGCAACGAACCGGCCTTTGCGGATTGGGTGCTTGGCGCGGGTCTTGCGGCCCATGACGACCTGACACAGGTGCGGGTCCACGACATGGTCGATATTCTCGAGCGTCGCGGGCGAGTGCGCGACAGGGCCGAAGCCTGGCGTATCCTCGCCGCAGCAGATCGCATCACGAAGGCGGCAATGTGGCTCGTGGTGCATATGACCTATGCGCGAAACGTGCGCACGGACGGGACACCGCTTGACGCCGAGGATTTCAAAGCCGGTCCCGATGGTCATACCGGCGGGTCGCTCAACATGGTTCCAGCCTATGTCGGCTATCTGGCTGCAAACGCGCTTGGCGGCATGACACGATCCTGGCTGATGGGACAGGGGCATTGCGTTGCCGCGATCGACGCGGTGAACCTCATCGTCAACAACATGTCGTCCGAACAGGAGAACCGATACTCGTTTTCCGATCCCGGCCTGACGCGCTTCGTTCGGGATTTCTATTCCTACGAGATCACCGCCGAGGGACGCCCCGCATCTGCGCTCGGCAGCCATGTGAACGCGCATACCGCCGGCGGTCTCATCGAAGGCGGCTATCTCGGCTTTGCCGGACTGCTCTACGGGCACATGCCTCAGCCCGGTGAACATCTTGTGGCGTTCATGAGTGACGGTGCTTTCGAAGAACAGCGCGGAAGCGACTGGGCACCGCGCTGGTGGCGTTCGAAAGACACCGGGCCGGTCGCCCCGATCATGATCGCGAACGGTCGACGGATCGACCAGCGCACGACAATGGCGCAATCCGGCGGCGTGGACTGGTTCCGTCGGCACCTGCGGCTGAACGGTTTCGATCCGATCGATCTGGACGGGCGCGATCCGGCAGCCTTCGCTTGGGCGATCTTTGAGATCGAGGAACGTCTCGCCGCCGATGCCCTGGCCGTTCGGGAAAAGGACGAAGCACCTGCGATCCGTCTACACTACGGCATCGCGGAGACGGTCAAAGGTTTCGGATTTCCCGGCGCCGGCACGAACCGTGCGCATAACCTGCCGCTCGAGGGCAATCCGCGAACCGACGCGGCCGCCCGCCGTGACTTCAACGAAGGTGCCGCGAACCTCTGGGTGCCGCCAAAAGACCTGTCGGATGCGGTGCTTGCGCTCAACAACCATGACGCCTCGGGACGTCCCAAGGAGCGGGCCCATCCCCTGATCTCGCGCCCGGCGGTGACGCCCAGCCTGCCCGAACCGCCGTGGCACGCCTCTGAGGGTCGCAGAAACGTCTCGCCGATGGAAGGTCTCGACCAATACTTCGAAGCGCTTGTCCTCGCCAATCCCGGCCTGCGCGCCCGCGTCGGCAACCCTGATGAAATGCGCAGCAACAGGATGAACGCGACCCTAGATCTGCTGAAGCATCGTGTGACCGCCCCCGAGCCCGGGATGCCGGAATCCGAGACCGGTGGCGTGATAACAGCCCTTAACGAAGAAGCCGTCATATGCGCCGTTCTGGGAAACAAGAGCGGTCTCAATCTGGCAGTCTCCTACGAAGCCTTCGCCACGAAAATGCTTGGCGCTTTGCGCCAGGATTTGATCTTCACGCGGCAATTGATCGCCGCAGGTCGCCAACCCTATTGGCTTGGCCTGCCGGTTGTCCTCACCTCGCATACGTGGGAAAATGGCAAGAACGAGCTGTCGCATCAGGACACGACCGCCGCCGAAACGATGTGGGCGGAGATGTCCGATCTCTCTCGCGTCGTGTTTCCTGTGGACTGGAACAGTGCCGTCGCATGCCTGCGGGATGTCTTTCGATCACACGGGGCGATCTGGACGATGGTGGTTCCCAAGCGCGAAGTTCCAGACGTGCTATCTCCCGAACTGGCGCAACGGGCGCTGGCCGACGGCGCGGTCTGCCTGCGCGATGTCGGTGGCGATGACCCGGAATTGATCTTGGTCGCCATTGGCGCTTACCAACTGGCCGAAACTCTCACGGCGTCGGATCGCCTGAAAGAAAAGAGCGTGCGGCACCGTGTCATCGTGATGGTCGAGCCGGGACGGTTCCGCAGCACCCGCGACGATCATGAGGCGAAGATGACCGCCTCCGACGCGACGCTCGAAATATTCTTTCCCGAAACGGCAGGCGCCCGGGTTTTTGTCGCGCATACCAGGCCGGAGCCGCTCTGCGGTCTCCTCCGCCGCCTTGATACCGGATTGCGGAAGTCGAAATTCCTCGGGTTTTGCGGTCGCGGCGGTACACTCGATACCAACGGGATGCTGTTCGCCAACCGATCAAGCTGGGCGCATGTTCTTGCGGCTGCGGCGGATGTCACGGGGCGGCGGGCGCTTGATTTTCTGACAGAAGCCGAATTCGATGCGGTTCAGGGACGTCGCGCGCCCGCAGGAGTTCTTTTCAAGGGACATGACGTATGACGCGAAAAAAGACTGGCCATAACCTTGCAGAAACTGCGCGAATGGCTCCGACGCGTGGGGGCTGGTTTCATGTCCCCTCGATCCACAACTGACTACGGGAATGTGTTATGACAAGACATCACGAAAAACATTTGGATAATGACAATCCGCCGAGGCCGCCCTCGTTCTGGAAATCACGCGCGGGCATCTACCTGATCTTTGCGCTCATCCTTGGTGGACTACTGCTGGGTTACGAGCATCGGGTGCACATTCTGGGCAGCGGGTTGCTGATCTGGCTCCCTTTGCTGCTTTGTGTTGGCATGCATTTCTTCATGCATGGCGGTCATGGTGGCCACGGCGGACATGGCGGCCGCGGATCGGGTGATGACAAATGACGAGCGACCCGGGATCGTCATACGGGCTTTGGCTGCTCGTGTTCATCAATTCGGCGGTCTTCATTCTGTTCGCGTTCAGTTTCTTCAAGCCACAGACATCGCGTGACTGGCGCAGCTTCGGCGCATTCAGTGCTTTCATCGTGGCACTTTTTGTCGAGATGTACGGGTTTCCGCTGACGATCTTTTTCCTGTCGGGTTGGCTCCAATCCAACTGGCCGGGGATTGACTGGTTCGCCCATGACAGCGGGCACCTTCTGGAAATGATGTTCGGCTGGGAAGCGAACCCGCATTTCGGGCCGTTCCATTTCCTCAGCTTTGCATTCATCGGTGGGGGCTTCTGGCTGATCTCGGTGGCCTGGCACCATCTCTGGGCAGCACAGCGGGCCGGGCGACTGGCGGTCACGGGTCCCTACGCCCGGATACGGCATCCGCAATATGTGGGGTTCGCTCTCATCATGGCAGGGTTCCTCGTGCAATGGCCGACAATCCTCACGCTTGCAATGTTCCCGGTTCTGGTCTGGATGTATGCGCGACTTGCCAAGAGCGAGGAGGCCGACAGTCGGGCCCGGTTTGGCGAGGCATGGGAGAGATATGCAGAGAATGTTCCGGCGTTTCTGCCTCGATTCCGGGAAGTTGCCGCGCAATGAACGCAAGCGTTCTGTTCCGTTTTTTGCAGAGCGCAAGCTGGCTATCGGGAAACCGGAGCGGCGTCAGTTTTTGCCGACGATCGAGCGCTCGCCTGCGAATTGATCGAAGATTGAGTTTGATATCGGAAATGCAAGACGGATTTGCGATTTAGAAGCGCCGAGACCAAGAGGGTGAACGGAGTGAGCAATCTGGTGATCCTCGGAGGATCCGGTGATGTCGGGTCGCGGCTTGTTCGCCTCCTTTCCGACCATCAGGAATGGAAGGTTTGGGCGGTTTCCAGGCGAAACCGTGCGGTTGAAACGGCGCATGAAAACGTGGTTTACACAGCCCTCGACGTGGCGCGCCCCGACGCGGCCCATTCACTTCCCGACGACGCCATGGTCGTAAATCTGACCGAAGCGACACCGCCGGGGCTGGTCGCTGAAATTCTCGCAAGAGGCGGTACGGTGCTCGATACATCGGCGACGCCGAGCTATGTCCACGCCCTGATCCGGGCGGCGGACGGGACAAACGGGTGTCTTGTGACGGGTGTTGGAACTGCTCCGGGTCTCAGCACATTGATGGCGGCAGCTCTGGCAAGCGACAAACGGGTAGAGACGCTGCGTATCGGAGTCGAGCTTGGTATGGGCCGTCACTATGGACAGGCGGCGGCCGAGTGGTTCTTTCGGACGCTTGGACAGCCTTATGACGATCCGGTGACGGGCCGGTCTGTGTTTCCAGGCACGCACCCCTGGAGGTTCAGTTTCGCACAGAACGAGGCGCCGAGACTGGCGCTCGATGTGGCGTTTCCCGATGAGGGTATTCATCCTGGCGGACTCGAACTCCGTGTTCACCATTACCTGGCCGTCGATCCGCCATTTGTCACACGCCTGTTTGCAGTGGCACAACGGCTTAGGCTCGGACGTTGGATGTCAGAGCATCCCCGGCAAATGACAAAGCTTTCACAGTGGCTGCCGCAATTCGGGCAATTACGAACACGGATTGCGGCGGTTGCGTTCGATTGCGAAGGCAAAGAGATCGCCGCGAACCTGTTCGAAGGTGGCGATCAGGCTGATTTGACGGCTGCGATGATATTGGTGACACTTGAGGCAATGCGGTCCAGCGATGCACGACACGCAGGGGCCAATTCCATTGTTGATCACCTTGATCTGGAGCAGGCGCTGAGCGGTTTGCGTCGCCACTTAGCAGGCGGAGTGGCCATACACACAAACGCTTGGCAAAGGCCGAACTAAGAAACAGGAAAGACGGGGCAAATCATGAACCATGAGCACGACCACGGCGGCGACGGCTACAAGAAGAACTCCATTACTTTGGGCGGCGCGGTTGCCATGGGCACGGGCGTGATGATCGGGGCAGGGATCTTTGCTCTGACCGGGCAGATCGCCGAACTGGCCGGGCCGTTCTTTCCCATTGCGTTCATCATCGGCGCGATCGTCACCGGGTTCAGTTCCTACAGCTACATCAAGATGTCCAACGCCTGGCCCTCGGCAGGGGGGATCGGGATGATCCTGCAAAAATGCTACGGACCGGGGGCAGTTGCGGCTGGGGCGGCGCTTCTAATGGCGCTCAGCATGGTGATCGCGGAAAGCCTCGTCGCAAGGACCTTTGCCACCTATCTTTTGCGTCCGTTCGATATCGAGGGCGGGCCGCTGGTGCCCATCCTGGCCGTTGGGGTAATCCTTTTCGCCTTCGTCGTAAACATCGCGGGCAACCGGTCAATTGGGCTGTTCTCGATGGTCATGGCCGCAATCAAGATCGGGGGCATCGCGCTCTTCGGGATCGCGGCCCTGTGGTCGAGCGGGTTTGAATTTGCAGCCGCGTCGCGGGACGCTGTGGATTTCGGCCCGATGGGTTTCGTCGCCTCGGTCGCGCTTGCCATTCTTGCGTTCAAGGGGTTCACGACGATCACCAACAGCGGCGCCGAGATCACCGATCCCAACCGCAACGTGGGGCGCGCGATCATGATTTCGATTGCGCTGTGCGTCGTCGTCTATCTGCTCGTGGCCTTCGGTGTCGGGTCCAGCCTGACCATAGACGAGATCATTGCCGCCAAGGACTATTCGCTGGCCGAGGCGGCGGAACCGGCATTGGGGCAGGTAGGCTTCCTGCTGACGGTCCTGCTGGCCGTCGTCGCCACGGCGTCTGCCGTGCTGGCGAGTGTCTTTGCGGTCTCGCGGATGCTTGCGATGCTGACGGATATGAAGATGATCCCGCATAGTCACTTCGGCATGTCCGGTCCGATCCAGCGGCATACGCTGGTTTACACCGTGGTGATCGCATCCTTCCTTGCTGTGTTTTTCGATCTGAGCCGCATCGCGTCGTTGGGTGCGTTCTTCTATCTGATGATGGATATGGCCGTGCATTGGGGTGTCTGGCGCTACCGCAGGGCAGAGATCGGTGCCTCGGGTGTCATCATTCTTGCAGCACTCGGGTTTGATGCGATCGTTCTGGTCGCGTTCACTGCCATGAAATTACAAAGCGATCCCGCGATTGTCGCCTACGCGGCCCTTACGATCGCGGGAGTCTTTCTGTTCGAACGCGCCTACCTGTCGCGCTGGCTGGCGCCGCAAGATGAGCCCGCCCACAGTTGACGGATGTTGCCACGCAATCGGTTCGCGACGGGCGGCGCGCGGGGTTCGCCATGCTCGTCGGTCTTGCTCTGGGTATAGTGGCCGCGAACTCGCCGCTGGCGGACATCTACGCGATTGTGCATCACCTGCCTCTGCGGGTTGGGGCGGGCGACTGGGCAATCGAAGCCCCTCTGATCGAGTGGATCAATCAGGGCCTTCTGACGGTCTTCTTCTTTCTCATCGGTCTTCACACAAATCTTGAGCTGACCCGTGGGGCGCTGACCGAACCCGGTGCGGCCATGCTTCCGGCAAGTGCGGCGCTTGGGGGCATGATTGTGCCGGCAGCGATCTACTTCGGGCTCAATGCCGGAGATGCCGTCGCCCTGCGTGGCTGGGCAATCCCGATTGCGACAGACATCGTCTTGGTCCTTGGCGTCCTCTCGCTGTTTTCGGGCCGGGTTGACCCTGCGGTCATCGCCTTTGCCACAGCCGCAGCGATTTTCGACGACCTTGGCGCAGTAATTGTCATCGCATTGTTCTACGGAGCGTTCGATCAGTTTTGGCCGCTTTGGGTGGTGGTTGGCGGCTTAGCAGGTCTATTTCTGCTCAATCGAACCCGAAGGGCATCTCTCTTGCCTTACCTCGCCTTCGGCTGCGTTCTCTGGGCAGGACTTATACTGACCGGTCTCGAAGGAGCCATTGCAGGGGCAATTGTCGGGTTTTCATTGCCGCTGTCGTCGTTTCCGCCAAGAGCGACAGCGCGCGCCGAGCGGCGCGTGTCGCGTAGCCCATAATTGGGCTCTGCCTCAATCTGTGTGGCGGAGGGGCAGCATTCTTGCCCTCAACAGTTCTGGCCCGGCTCGGCCGTACATGGCGCGTTTGAGGGTCTTCAGACTGTCAATCGGCACGCAATTCTGACCCCCTATCGGCGTCCAAAACTGACCCCCTTGGAGCGCACGGGTAGCTGGCCCGATGCGGTGTAGCCCCCATACAGCGCAGCCGTATCGGGCCAGCGTTGGTGTCGGTCATTCTCGGGTCTTGAAGCGCCAACTTTCGTTGCCGGTTTCAACGATGTCGCAGTGATGGGTCAGGCGGTCGAGCAGCGCAGTGGTCATCTTCGCGTCGCCAAAGACCGAAGGCCATTCCCCGAAGTCGAGATTCGTTGTCACTATGATCGAGGTGCGTTCGTAGAGGCGGCTGATGAGATGGAACAGCAGCTGGCCGCCGGTCTGCGCGAAGGGGAGATAGCCGAGCTCGTCGAGGATCAGGAAGTCGAGGCGGCAGAGCAGGTCTGCCGTGCGCCCCTGTCGGTCGGCACGCGCTTCGGCATCGAGCTTGTTCACGAGGTCCACGACATCGAAGAAGCGCCCCCGTTTGCCGCGCCGGATGCAGGCCCGTGCGATGCTCACGGCAAGGTGGGATTTTCCGGTCCCGGTGCCACCAATTAGCACGAGATTGCGTTGCTGTTCGAGGAACTCCCCGGCGGCCAGATCGCGCACCAGCGTCTCGTTGACCGGCGTTTCCTCGAAGCTGAACTCGTCGACCTCTTTCGCCAGCGGCAGCTTGGCAATCGTCATCTGATATTTGATCGAGCGCGCCTGCTTCTCGCTGATCTCGGCATTCAGCAGGTCGCCGACGATCTGTTGCGGCTCGTGCTGGCGCTTCACCGCCGTGGTGATGATCTCATCGTAGGCGGCCTTCATGCCGTAGAGCTTCAGCTGGCTCATCGCGTCCAGCACTTGTGATCTTTCCATGGTTGGGTCTCCTGAGACTGTCGTAGCGTTTGCAATCGGCGACGGGCTCGCAGGTCAGTCGCAACGCGGCCGGCGTATCGATGGTCAGTGGCGGTGGCGGCTCCCGATGCCGTGCAAGGATGTTGATGACGACCGAGGCCGCGGGGACCCCTTCGCTCAGGGCATCGGCACAGGCAGCATCCACCGCATCCAGTCCATCGATCGGGATCATGCTCAGGATCTGGACCATCTGCCGGTCGCCGTTCGGCACCTTGCCAAGCTTGCGCTGCACGCGCCTGATCGATGGCGGCAGGTCCCAGTCCTTGAAGGGGGCGCCATTCCGGAGGGCGCCGGGCTTGCGAGCCAGAACCGGAATGTAATGCAACGGGTCGTAGATGGCCTTGTCGCGCCCGAAGGCTCGGGCGTGCTGACCCACGATTTTTCCGTCCTGCCAGAACTCGACCCGCTCGGCATAGGCACGGATCTCGACAGGTCGGCCAACGGCCCGACCGTCCACGGAGTAGCGGTTCTTGTCGAACCGGACGAGACAGGTCTTCGAGACTGAGGCTGGCACGGCATGGAAGCCGTCGAACGGACCGACGTAGGGGACAAGACTCGCGCGCTCGTTTTGGAAGACCTCCCAGATCGTTCGATCCCGAAGCTCCTGGTGCGCATTGGCTTGGGCCCAGGCAACACAGCGGTCCTCGAGCCAGGCGTTGAGCTCGGCGTAGCTCTTGAACTTCGGCCGGGGCACGAAGAACCGCCGTCGGACAACGCCGACCTGGTTCTCGACCTGTCCCTTCTCCCAGCCTGATGCCGGTGTGCAAGCGACGGGATCGACGAGGTAATGGCTGCACATCTGCTGGAACCGGCGGTTGTAGGCCCGGTCGCGGCCGACGAAGATCGTGTCGACCGCGGTCTTCATGTTGTCGTAGATGCCCCGCGTGCAGGTGCCCCCGAAGAAGGCGAACGCCTTGTCGTGGGCGTCAAATACCATCTCCTGCGTCTCACGCGGGTAGGCCCGCACGAAGAGCATCCGGCTGTGGCAGAGGCGGACGTGCGCCACCTTCACCGTGGTCGTCGCGCCATCGATCACTACGATCTCATGGCTCCAGTCGAACTGGTAGGCTTCCCCTGGATCGAAGCTCAGCGGCACATAGGCCGCGGCAGATGCCTCCTCTTCCTCCTTGGACCACGTCGCCGCGTATCGCCGGACCGCATCATAACCGCCATCATATCCTCGGGCCCGGAGTTCCTCGAAGATGCGGATGCGGGTCAGTCGCTCGCGCTTGGGCTTCCGCGCATTCACTGCCAGCATCTCGTCGAGCATGCCTCTCCAAGGCCCTATCTTCGGCAACGGCTGAATGGCCCGCTCGTAGGTGAGCTCCGTCGCACCGGACCGGATCACCTTGCGCACCGTGTTCCGCGATACCCGCAGCTCGCGGCAAATCTGCTTGATCGACTTCTTGTCCTGAAAATATGCCCGCCGAATCTTCGCTATCGTCTCCACGACCAACATCCCACACTGCGCTCCCGATGACCTCGGAAGCATCATGACCATCAATGTAAGGGGGTCATTTTTGGGCGCCGATTACCCCGCTACGGGGTCAATTTTGCATGCCGGTTCACACTCTACGATACCCAAGATAAGGCTAAGCTTGGTGCCTTTGATGGCATGATCTGGCTAAAAAGCCACTAAGGGGTCTGTCGGTTTGCCAATGGTTTCCTGCGTGCCTTGAGTGGTGGATCGAGTTGTCATCTTTATCAATGCGAAACATACGCCTTATCCCTCACCATTTCGCACATAGGTCACGTAGAAACCCTTGATAATTCGGTGCTCTTGCAAACGGTCTCCAAGTGAAAACCCATCCTTTCTGATGGGTGCTTGGAAAATATCGAGGCCACGATCCAGCACGATTTTCCAGCCGGTGTCGGTGACGATATCGCGGGCATGCGCGGTGCCTGTACCATCAAACGCCCAGGTGAACTCAACGCCTGAACCGACGCAGGCATCTGTGATTGAATCCAGCAATTCACGTTGTTTCGCGACGTTACCGTCATCAGGACCGGTTACGAGATGAACACTGATCTGGTCCTCGGGCGACTTACGCCGAATGACCATTTCGACGAACTCCATCATGTTTCGGATCTGGTAGAAGAACCGCACATAGGGGTCCGTCACGATGATCTTGGATGCGCCCGCAATGTATGGGCCAAAGAGGCGATCGTAACTGATCCCCTTCCGATCCTCAGTGAAGACCTGATGCCCTTCTTCCAGAGCAGGTTTTACGTCTGTCTTGGCCGCAAGAGCGGGCTCCGCCAACGTGCCGGAAGCTGATCCCGTTGCACCAACGTCCGAAGCGACATCGCCACCATCAGCCGGCGTGTCGGTCTGTTCCTGTTCTTTGGGGTCCAGCGCTGGCTTGAGATGGTAGAACTGTGGGTATTCTTCTTCCTCGACCGTCGTCACTCGCCGCTTGGTGCCGTCGGTTCCGAGATAGTGGAAATCGACCTCGGGATAGGTACTGTCGATGCGCGCCAACTGGTCTTTGACCCGCTTGCGGCTTTCCATGGCTAGGCGCAGCAGCTCTTCGACATCTTCCGCCGTCTCCCCGCCATTCGGGAAGATCAGCTTTAGAAGGCCCGACATCGTCTTGTAGATCGCATCCCGGTCCCGCGTGGAAATCTTCTCGCTGATTTTGAAGTGCTGGTCCGGCCGGTGCGAGAAATCCTCCTGGCGTAGGTGACGCAAGATTTCGGCAAGATAGTCAACGATGAAGCCGTAACCCTTGGTGAACATCTCGCCGCGGATAACGTCGATTTCCCAGCCGGGCAAGTAGGCATGCAGGCGGTCGATGAAGGCCGAGTCATGGAACTGGGGTGGCAGTGCCTCAAAGAGGTCGCTGTTTTTTAGCATGAAAGGCACATTGTGGTCGGTGTTGCCGACGAAGGCGAAACTGGCCTCCGCCCCCATGGGGTTCACGCCCCTGGAGAAGGTTTTGTTGGCCATGTAGTTTTTCATGATGTCGACGAGAGCCTTGTTCGCGGTCTTTTCACGACCGGCAAACTCATCGAAGGCCACGACGTCCCAGTAGCCTACAAGGCCAATGCGGCCGTTCGAGTTGTTCACGAAGAGTTTCGGGATCGATACCTCACCGCCAGAGATCAGCTGGCCATGCGGGGAGAACTCGGAGTAGATGTGCGACTTGCCCGTCCCTTTGGGCCCAAGCTCGATGATGTTGTAGTTACGCTCCACGAAGGGAATCAGGCGCATGAGCTGCAACAGCTTGGCACGACGCCCAAAGGCTTCCGGGTTGAAGCCGATACTCTGCATCAGCAGGTCGATCCAATCGTCAGTGCCGAAATTCTCACGCGCTGCGCGGTAACTCTCATAGTCGACCTTGGCGATCTGAATGGGCTTGATGGTTTCGAGGATCCAGGGCGAGATGCGGGCATCCTCGGAAAACTCGTATTGCACATCCGCGATGCACCAGACGCCCGTCACAAGAAGCTTGGGGTGCGCCTTGATCGTGCCGCTATCGACCGCGACCTTCTTAATGCCGAGGTTGTCGAAGGTAGCCTCGTAGCTGTCGGTCTTCTCATTCAACGACACGCTGATCTGGTCGATGACCTTGTAACGCCCCTTTTCCTTGATCGTTGACTGGATAAGCCCCGCTTCGCTGCGGTGGACATAATGCTTGCGCAGGATTTCTTTGACGGTCTCGATGCCAGTCGCGATCGACGCCTCGTCGTCTGTGGCGCAATACTGGCCGAGGAGGTACTCGAGCACATAGGTTGGAACAATGGCGTTTCCCTTGACCGCCTTGACCAAGTCCTTGCGCACGACAAAGCCCGCGAAATGTTCATTGATCCTAGCGTCGAGATCACTCATGGGCCCGCTCCTCAAAAGTCAAAATCTGTTGTGATGCCACGTTTCAACTGGAAGCGATGGCTTGTGTAGTCCTGATAGTGGCTTGTCTTGCCAACCCGCTCGCGCAATTTCAGGAATACGTCTTGGTTGTTGAATTTGTCCGCCTCCCGCGACAGCAGGAACTTCCGGGGCATTTCGCGCTCACGCGCGTTCTCGGATGTGAAATCGAACTGTAGGACATGCTCGTCTGAAATCAGTGTGTCATCGGCGGCATAGATCCCCGCCACCAATTCGCGCGCCTGCATCTTCTCGGACACCGGTTGCGCCTGGTAGAAGATCACCGCCGTTTGCCCAGACGTGATCTGGCTGCGACCGGACACAATGATCTGCACCTCAACCTGGTTCACATCCGCCTCGCGCTGTTTGCCGACACGAATGACAGGGATGACGATTTCCTGCAGCGACGCGCCACCATGGACAAACCGACTTCCCGCGCCTTTGACCCGAAGACGGTTGATAGAGTTCGGGATCAGGACATCGAGGTCGCCAGTGAGGCCCAGGTTGACCGAGGAGAATTTCTTCATGCCTGCGGTCTCATGAAGGCCACGACCGACGACGAACCGACGGTTCCGCATCAGGATTTCGTCGCCTTTGGGATCGGCAACTGCGAAGTCGCTCTCGTCAAGCGCTCGGTGCTGGTAGAGGAAGCCGTGATCCGCCGTGATTAGGATATTCGAAAAGTTTGCCGAGGTCAGCTTTCGAACGAGTTTAGTCAGCTCTTCGATCGCGTCTTCGGCAGCCTTGGGCAGCTGATCCTCGGTCTGGAGCTTGTCCCCGATCGCGTCGATCAGGTTGTGATAGATGTAGACCACGTCGTTGTCGCGGAAGAGCTCTTTGCCCTCATCGACACGCATATCCAGGACGTCGTGCGCCAGGAGGGCCTTGGTACGATCCCCTGCGCGCCCGGTTGCCAGAAGCTTTTCGCGCGCAGCGAGGCCTTGAGTGCTTTCCCCATCAGACAAGACAGAACCCTGCCCATCGGCCGCAAATGACAGGCCCCGGTTTGGCAAAAGTGCTGCCATCCCGAGCTGTGTATAGCTCGGAAGCGCGCTGATCATGGGTTTCAGCTCTGCGTCAAACCGGTTCAGCGCCCGTATGCGGCGCAGGCATTCCTCGGCCACCTCAAAGCGCAAAGCATCCGAAATGATGACCGCAACCTTCTGGTCCTTGCGGCGGAACTCTGCGGCCTGCTCGAAATAGAAGGCGCTTTGGCGTGGGTATCCGGCAATGGTCCAATCGGTCAGCCCTGCGACCTGATCCTGCCAGGCATCGTTCAGCTTCAAGAGGTAGCTATTGGTGTATCTGTTCTCGACCGCATCGTAGAGTTCCGAGAGTAGTGAGGCATGGCCGCTGCGCTGCATGTGGTAGATGAATTTGCGATAGAGCTGGTCGAGCTTGTACCAGCTGCTGACATACCGCTTCACCCCCTCGGCAGGGCTCGTCATCCCCAGATTTGCCTCGGCCAGCGCCTGTTGGAATTCAGTCGCAAAGCCGATCGCCTGATAGATATCCTCGTAGGCACTATACCAATGGCTCTGCCGGCGCTCGCGGACCCATTTCAGCACCTCGGACGCGCTCACAGTCTGGGTCGACATCGCATGAACAAGCTGTCGGATGACGTGGCGATCGATTTCCTCGAAATGGTCGACCGCCATTACCGACCGGAAATCGCGCTTGGACAGATCTTCCGGGATCTTCAGCAGGCCCTGATAGCGTGCCGCCAGCGTCTCGAAAGCTTCTTCCCAGTGGCGGTTGTTCTTCCAGCGGCGGAAGACCAGCAGGGCCTCGGCGTTCAGCTTGCCATCTTCGCCGAGCGCCCGCAGATACGCCGACTGGAAAAGCGCGATCGCAAAGTCCTCGAAGTCGGGCTCGTCCGGCTGATAACCATAGGCATTTCCGACCTGCTTCCAGAACACCTCCATCAGGCCCGAACGCTCGATGAGCCGCATTGCATCATCGCGACCTTCAGCCAGCTCGCCCAACAGCGCTTCGACCACAGTATCAAGCCCACCTTCGGCGCCAGCACAGACGGCAAGCATTCGCAGCCGAACCTGCGATTGGGTATCGGCGGCATTCAAAAGCCGTTTCAGTTCAGCCACCCGCGCTTTTGAGCGGTAGAACTCCATATGGTCGCGCACGACGTTCTCAAACTGCGGCGGCAGGCCCAGCTCACCCAGCCAGCTCGCCGCCTGATCCGCCTTGAACACTGCGGTAGCCAACTGCAGGTCCAGCAGCCAGTTCGCCGCGTTCCCAGGCTCTGGCCCGTCATGGAACACCAGAAACTTCGCCTTCGGCTCCTGCCGCAGCACACGGTATTTCAGCCCGAACTGGTTGTTGGTGATCTCCACCTTGGTCACGCCCGCCAGATCGAGCGCATCGAACTCTCCCCGCATGTCGCGCGCGGCGTCATACCAGAAGACGATGCGATGCTCGTCGAAGAGGCGTCGTAGGCTGGCGGTGATCCGGTCAGTCATCCTTGGCCTCTAGTCCGGGGATCTTCTTAAGCGCCGCGCCGAATTTCGGATAGTTGGCCTTCACACCGTCATCGAGGTCGATCTCGATCTTTGCCTGCGCCAGAGGGAAGACAACATCGCGCTCCCACTCGTTTAGCTCGTCGATCTGTTTGGCGATCACGGCCATGTCTTTCAGCGCCTTTGTGCGCTGGCCCTGGCTGGCACTGGGGTCATCCGATAGCTTTTCCAGCCGCCCGCGTTCACCCTCAAGCTTGCTGATGAACTCGCGCAGGTAGTCGTTGAGCAGCACCGACACTGTGTCGCCCCGATAGCGGTGCATGTAGATCAGCGCGTTGAACGTGCCCTTGGGACTTGAGAACATCCAGTAAATCGGGCGCTTTTTGTAGCGCTTCACGTGGTCGGCGTAGAAATCCTTGGTGAAATACTTGCGGATGTCCTTGCCAAGGGCATCCTCGATATACCGCAAGTTCTCGCGGAAATGCGCCTCGCCAAAGGTCACTCGCAGGAACAGGCGGAAGCGTTCGGTGATGTCATCGGCGAACCAGTTTTCGTCGAGCACAGGGATCACGTTGTCAGCGTCGGGCGTAAAGGTCGGCTCCGGGATGCGGGCGAGGTAGTCCTCCAACCGCTCGCCCTGGTTGGCGAGGATCAGGCCCGGCGCGTCGAGGCTGTAGCGGCCGAACATGCAGCCTACGGCATAGCTGAGGAACTCGGCCATGGTGTCGGCGCGCAGGCGGGTCTCGTTCGCCGCCGCGTCGTTCTTGATGCCATAGCGATAGGCGGGGTTGCAGGTGAGGGTGATTTCGTTCAGCGGCACCTCGGGGCTCAGCTCGTCTTGCAGGCCATAGGCGTCGATGAAGATGCGGTTGTTCTCTTCCTCCAGCCGCTGCGTCTCGTCCGTCATGCCCTGCCAATGGGCGCGAAGGGTGGCGTAGCTGTCCTCGAGCGTATCCCCGCGATGATCGGGCGAGAGCAGCGGGAGCGTGGTGAAATCCCAAGAAGTTTCGTAGGCGTCCCAGTCGGACTTCGCCAAGTCGATAAGCGTTTCTGTCGGCGGTGCGTCTCGCAGTTCCGAGATGTTGCCCGGCAAAGGAACCCGGTCAATATCGCCGCTTTGAAACGCGAAAGTTGGGTTCAGGACGGAAAGGGCTTCGCGGGAGAAGTTCGAGTTTAGAAGCGCAATCCCGAATTTTTCGTCATACAGTGGCGTGGTGGAAAAACCTGACATCCCGTTTGTATCAAAAACAAAACCGTTCGGGCGATACCTCGCGCAGAGCATTCCGCTTGTCGACGTCAAACTCCATGTAATCGCAGGCCGGAAAAAATAAGACAGGTTCTTGAGAGTGGCAAGCCGGTTGCCTTTGTCGTCCCGTAGATCTTTCAGATGCCTACCGTCATCTTTCCATAAGATTGCGAGTTCATTGTTCCCGAACCATTTCCGCTCTTCGCCGCCCTTACTGTAGGGAAACCATGTTCGGTCTGAATTGAAGCCATCAGGATCAAACTGGGAGCGGTCGAAATCGTTGAAACCAACTTCGTGCCAGAACCGAAGAAATCTATCGTTATCGCCAGTTGCAATGCCTTGCTTGCATTCAAACTGAGACTTGAACGAAACATTAGAAGTAAAGCTCTTGCGAAATTCATCCGAAAGCCAATAGGCTATTGGAGTTCCCGGAACCTTGAGCATGTCAGTCTGTTTGGCGGAAAATCTGTTATATGATTTATCGAGATACAGGCGCTCGATCTCGCTAGGTGGACGGACGCTTACCTTGCTTTCAAAAAGCTTCCGATAAACTCCTAACGTGCTCTCCGTCGGAGCGCTACTTTGCATACAAAACGCAACTGTTCCGAAGTCAGGACCAAAAAGTCCTCTTCCAACGTGAAGAAGGCTCGTGAGAGTCTGACTGCTCAGCAAGTCAGTTCTCAGATCAGCATATGAACCGATAAACATCCACGAAGGTAAATTTATCATGGACCAATAACCAGCCGGACGGTTGAGTTGATGGCATCGGTCCATGAAGCAAGTCATCAGATCCGATTTTGCTGATTTGAATGTTCCCTTCAGCCAACCTTTCAGGCCCGGGTTCATGTTCTTCCCGCCCATATAGGGCGGGTTGGCTACAACCGCGTGATACCTAGACGACAGCGCCTCAGCCATGCGAAGCACAGTGATGACGCGCTCCTGCACCTCTTTCAGCAGCAGGTCGCCGCCGAAATCCCGCGCCGCGACCACCCGCAGCGTCTCTGCCGGATCGCGCAGTTTCGGCACGATCAGCGAGCCGAAGTTCTTGGCCTGCTCGAACTGACCCAGCGTCTCGCGCAGCTCGTCCGTAAACAGATCCTTGCCCACAAGAGCGGCCACGTCCTGCATCTCGGCATCTGTAAAGGCCACGTTCTGCAACACGCAAATGTCGGGCTTGGCCGCCATCCGCAGGAACCGCCGCCGCCCCAGCCGCGCCGCCGCCTTCATCGCCAGCGCAAAGGCGGCCAGCGCGCCCGCACGGTCGTCGATCTCCACCCCCGTCAGGTTGTGCGTCAGGATCAGCGCGGGGATCTCTGTCGCGTCATAGCCCTCTTCCTCGTAGATGGCGTAGAGCAGGTCAAAGGCATAGGTCAGCATGTGCCCCGACCCGGCGGCAGGATCGCAGATGCGGATGTCTTCGGGGCGGGTGATGCGCAGGAAGTCCGTCTCGGGCTCTTCCGGCGCGATGTAATAGTCCATCCGCTCGGCCAGGCGGCTGCCCGGCCGGTTCAGCAGCCAGAGCCGCCCCAGAGAGTTCTCGACCAAATAGCGGACGATCCAGTGCGGGGTGAAGAGCTGCGTCGCCGCCGGGATGTTCTCGGCTGTGATCTTCTGGTTCTTCTTGAGGCCCGCGAAGACCTGATCCTTCTTCTCCGAGATGTAGAACTGGTAGAGCCAGCCGATGATCTCGACGTCCTGACAGGCATCCTCGGTCATGACTTTGCGCAGCTCGGCAAGGATCGAGGATTGCGATAGCAGATCCTCGGGCATCAGAAGTTCGGTGTAGTCGTCGATTTCCTCGAACAGGAAGGGCATAGGCCCGTGCCACTGGTTGCAGGTATGGACCAGCAGCTGGCGATAGGCCTCGGCCTGCGGGTCAGACGACGGGGTGCGGCCATCAAGCAGCGCCGCGATGCTGCCCGGCGCGCCCTCGGGCAGGTTGCCTGCCATCGCCTCGGCCAGAAGTTCCGGCCGCGTCTGATCCCCGGTTGGCGACACAACGCCCACGGTCGTGTAGCCGTTCACATCCATGAAGCGCAGAGCGGTGAAACGGTTGAACCAAGTATAGGCGACCTGTTCGATCACTTGCCGCTTGCCGTCCCACGAGATGGCGGCATTCAGCGCCTTCATCGCCGTGGGATGCTCGCGCTGCACCGGGGCGGCTGGATCGAGCACGAGGTCGAGCTTGGAGGTGACCTGATCGATCAGCAGGTTCCGAGCCGCCTGGGCAAATTTCTTGAGCGCGTTCGTGTCCATTAGACGATCACCTTCTTGCCCGCGCGGATCTGCTCCAGCAGGGTCTTCTTCATAGCGTCGACATATTGTTCGACGTCCGCCTCTTCGGTCAGGTAGGGCTTGGCGAAGCCGACCTTGATTTCCGTAGCGTTAACGTAAGTTGGCTGCGGAGCGGCCGGCGGGGGCTCATTCATACCGGGTTTGGGCTGCGGCTGCGTGGCCGGTCGGCTGAGCCGTTCGACCTCCGCCAGAATGCGCGGCAGCAGATCGAGCTTCGCACCGTTTGCCCTGTCGCGCAGGATCGGGATCATCTTGACGCTGTCGAGCCCGGCTTTGTGGCTGTCGATGTTACGCTTGATGTGCGCTTGGTCATCTGCTGAGAGTGCCTGGAACTCTGGCGTCTGCGCAACTTTGGCCGAACACTCATCGATGGCCGTGATCACGGCCTTGCGCTCCTCGAGCACGGTCAATTCCACGCGGTCTTTCAGTCCGTAAAGTTCCGTCTTGAGGGATTGAATGGCCGTGCCCCTGTAACAGGCAGGATCTGCCAGCGTGCGGGCCAAGGCCTCGCCCGCAACAGCATCGACGTAGGAAATATTCGCTTCCTGATCGCGCAGAAAATCGCGCGCATCGTCATAGATCTCGCGCTGTGCGCCGCCCATGAAACTGCGGACCTTGTCGAGCACGTCTTCCTTGGCGTCGAGCAAGTCGTCTTCCTGCGCCGCAGGTTCAGTTATGTACCAAGTGGCGGGTTTGCCCACCATAGCCGAGATTTTCGCCGCCAACGGCTCAAGCGCCACGACAAACGGATACTGGGCTTTCTGGGCCAGCAGCTTTCCCAGTTCTTCCGACAGTGTCCGAGTGCTTTCCAGCCATTCCGCCCCAATCGTGCGGGCGTCGGTGCCGTCCGTGGGGAGATCAAACAGCTCTTTGTAGAGCTCCTTCGCCTTCCGAATTTGGGCGGAGGTGAACTCGGTCTGCGGAGTAAGGAGGACATTGGCCAAGGCATGGCTGTTATTGAGCGCCTTCGCGAGTTCGGCGCGCTCAAGCACCATGCTGTCCGAGCGAGTTTCGAGCTTCCCTTTAGCGGATAGGCTTGCGGCGAGGCATAGAACTGCGGTGACAGGCCACCCATAAGGTTTACCACCAAACCGTTCTGTAAGGTACTTGACGGAGACCTTCACGCCGATCCGGGCCTGAGACTGGACGTAGTTCAACACGTCCTGCTCGGCCTCGGTCAAACCTTCGCCGTTGTCGCCAAAGAGCCCGCTTTCAGGCGTTGCGGCCTTGAGAATGTCGGCCTCGGAATAGGTCACCCCCCGCAACATCGGGAGGTTGACATAGACTTTGTCGACAAGGCCCTGGAAGCCTTTCACGATCCGCTCTTGTGGCTCTTCGCCGCCGATATCAAGCTCATCGCCGCGCACGAACATCCGCGCCTCTGCCATGAGCTTGCGCAAGCGCAGTTCGAGGTCCTTGTAGCGCCGGCTGTTCTGATCCCCTTTCTCCGCGACAATGCGGTCGCGCCCCGGCTGCTCCGAGCCTGCTCGGGCTTGCCGGATGAACTTGTCGGTCTGCTTGAAGAGCGTCAGATCACGAATGAACCGCACATCAGCTTGCAACACGACCGCTAGTTCCTCGCGGCTCACATTCCGCATTCGCACAGCCTCGGGCGAGGCGACATCGTCGTTGAAAGGGCTAATCAGATTAATCGAGAGCTCATGCTCCCGGCCCAAGAGGTGATCGTCCAGTTTGCGGCTGAAGCTGTATTCATTGCCGGTGGTCAGATGCTTGATCTTGCGATGGCGCAAGATCGTGTCGAATGCCAGCGTCTCCATTTCCTTCGACAGTTCGGACGGGTCGACATCGAGCGCCTTGATCTCGGCCTCGACATCCTTTTCCTCGTTTGTCAGGAACTCGTAGACCTCGCCATTGCGCTGGATAAGCGTGTTTCGTTCGAGGAAGGACAGCGCTTCCTCAATCTTGCGGCGTTGTTTGATCTGATCAGTATCGAACTCAGAGAGCAAAAGGACGCTGATGTTGCGCACCGTTGGCTTGAACTCCTTGACGTATTTGACAAGGAACAGCGCTTTCAGCACCCGGACTGCGAAAGGGTCGATGTCCTGGATTTCCTTCTCGGCAATCTGGATCGACTGTTGGACGGCGGACTTCAGAGCGGTGCGGATGCCCTCGAACATAAGATCGAACGTGGCAAGGCCGCCCACGGGCTGGTCTGCCATCTTCTTGGCGACCTCCTGGAACACACCCAGCATCGAGCGTTCGCCGACCGAGCTGTGTTTTCCCTCAAAGGCGTTGTGCTGCGAGAGCGACGTGATCGCCATCTGGAACAGCATGTATTGATACGGGGGGAACGGGTAGCTCGAGACAAAATGAGCGCGCCCGTCAAAGTTCTTCAGCTTGATCGACCCATCCGTAAAATCAAACAAGGTCTTGAGGTTGTTCTCCTCGCGGTCGTGCAGGTTGCCGAGCCGCACCTGGCCTTCGTCGGTCTTCGACAGAAGGCGGCGCTGGATGACCTCAGCCACGTCGGCAGAGTTCAGAGGCATCTTCACGCCAAAACGCGCCATGATCTTCGAGAAGTCCTGCGACTGAAACGCCTTTCCGTCCCCGATGATAGCTTCCATGTCCTGCTGTGAGGTCACGATGACCCAAGCCTGGCCTTTGCATTTCGTATTAAGGCTTTCGGCGATGGTTTGCAGGTTCGTCATCAATTTGACGTTTTCAGCGATGTACTGGCCTACTTCGTCCACGAAAAAGTTCAGCCGGAACTTCGGCGCCTGCTTGTCGATCCAAGCCTTCACCTTGTTGGCAAAGTCCTCGATCGAAACTCGGGTGTCAGCGCGATACTGGCCCAGAATGTCTGCCGCATCTGCTGGGTCTCCACCTGTCACGGATGCGAAGGCGGTGGCAATGTTTTTACGCTCGAGCGCTGCCTGTTCACGGCCGCGCTCCCAAGGCTTGCCAGCAGCAGCCGCATAGGCATCCTTAAACGCAGCCAGCTGGCCGCGATCATCGAGGTCACGCTCAAACTGCGCGATATGGGGCAGCTTGCCGTAGTAGCCGCAGGCTTCGTCAAAGACCTTCTGGAACACTGAGAGCAGCGCATCCACATCGGTCTTGGAGATAACATCCGCCTTCTGGTCGATGTTGAAAAGGATCGACTTTGAGGGCACGGAGACCGCCTTGCGCAAAGCGCCCAAAAGCATGGGCTGATCGATTAGCTTCTCCTCGAAAATGTCAAAAGCCCGCGTGCCATCGACTTCTCGGTTTTCCATGAGAAGGGCCAGCATCTTCAAGAGGTGCGACTTACCGGAGCCAAAGAAGCCAGAAATCCAGACCCCATTGGCGGTGTCGTAGTTATTATAGGCATCAAGGAAGGTCTCGAGGCGTTTGCCAATTTCATCGGTGATGACATACTCGTCGAGTTCGATGCGCAGGCTTGCTTCATCGTCAGCCTTGATCACGCCATCAATCGGGCGGTCGACAGGCTTGGCGAAAATGTTTCTCAGAGCAGTGGTCATCCGGTCAGACCTCGTAGTTCAGAATGTTAAAAGCACGGTAATATTTGTCGTCATGCAGCAACCCGAAGAGATCGAGGGATCCCCCCGTCGCTGTGGAGTGAGTGTAGCTGCCGGGAAAGAACAGGACTGTTGGCTTGTCTTTGGCGGTGCTCTGGAGGTTGTTGAGCACATTGTGTGAGCGGATATACGGATAGACTTCGCCCACACCGGAAAGAAAGATCACGTCATGCGGCTGAGCGGCGATAGCCGCACCAATCTTTGGGATCAGGTGTTCATGGACATCAAGAACGCCCTGCAAAAGCTCGCGCAGCTCTGACTTGTCCATCTCAGGCTCTGCGGCAAGGACGTCTTCGAGGATGCCGCGTTCCTCGAGAAGCCCAAGGGAGATTTCGTAGAGGCTCAGGTCGAGCGCCGTCACGCCCGCATGGGCGATCCGCTCGATCAGATCGCGCCGGTCCTCGATCATTGTGACGCCTTCTTCCGCCGGGAACGGGCAGATGAAAAATGGCACTTCGTTGCCGAGGCCTTGCTTGGTCAGGAACCGTTCGCTGGTGATGACCCGGTAGAGGTGCTCGGCGCGTTCCTTGCGTGACAACTGCGGGATCATGATGAGCCTCCCTCGATCGCAACGCCAGGGAACACCGCAAGATCGGTGGGGTCGGTCGCCTCGATTATCTGCCGGAACTGCGCCGAGAGATAAGTCGACTGGATCCGGTTATCGCCAGAGATAACGCCAGCTTCCCGCATCATGCGGAACAGGATCTGCCGGAGCTTGTTGCGGGTGCTGTCGCTGATCGAGGCCAACCCCTCATTCCAATCGGCTTTGGCATCAAAGAATATGTCGAAGCTCTCGAGCGGCAGGTCCAGCTGATAGGCGAGATACCGATCACAAATGACCTCAACAGCGAACTCACGCACGAACCTGTAAGCCCGACATGTGGCGATCCACAGTAGGTGTTGTTGTTCTTGTCGACCGGGCCCACTGACGAAAAAACGGATTTCGTCTTCGGTCAGCGTCATCAGGCGGTTGACGATTTCGCGGAGGGTGCGCCGGTTTGAAGCCGCCTTCGGCAAAGACGTCGCCCCCTCTTCGAGCGCGCGTGAAAGCGTTACTTTCCAATCTTCACCGGCTACGTGCAGTTCGGCGACGATCACGCTCTCATTCAGAAACAGCCCCCCAGAGGTAAAGGACATTTTGTAGGGCTGATGGTTTGCTCCGAAGTCTGCTTTCCGTGCTGCCATGGTCATCCAACGACCTCGTCTCGATTCAACAGCACGATCTGCTGGTCCTGCGGTTTTCGAGCGGCGGGGTCGGTATCAAGCCCCAGCCTCTTAAGCGCGTAGAACAACAGCGCGCGGCGGACCACGATCTCCGCGCGGCCCGCCTCCATGCCGTAATCCATCTCTATCGCGCGGCGTTGGTTGTCGGAGAGGTCCGGATGCGGCCCAATCTCGAGCAAGACGTCTGTGTGCCAAGCGCCATCGGAGCCAGGGTCCGACGTAACAGGCCCTTGGCCCCCGACCTCCACGATGCGAGAGAGCAGAAAATCCTTGAAAACCTGGTCATTCTGGCAAAACGCGCGGGCATGCCAACGGAAGCCGTCAAAGGCAAGAGCATGGGGCTCGATCCAGCGCGCGTTTGGCTCAGGGCGCGACATCGACTGATAGGTCACCTGTAAGGCGGCCGGCAAACGGATCGCCGCAAGAACATCGCGCAGCGTTTCAGGCGCCACGCCTCGGGCAGGTGTCGGCGTTGCTCCAAAGCCCGGGAAGACGCTGATCCAGCTTTGCTCCGCGCTCACCAGCCCTTGATCGACGGCCCGCAGCTGTGCGAAGTACTCCTCTGCATCCGGCTTGAGATATTTGGGCTTGAACTGTTTGCCGCGCAGGTAGGTGCGCAGGCTCTTGTCATAGACGAGGTTCCGCTTGGCCTGATCGATATAGGCGTTCAGGTCCAGCGATGCCTGCTGTGTTGAAACCCCGAACGCGTCCATCAAATCCCCTCGGTTTATCCGCCCCTGCCAGAACAGGCGAAACTCGATGAACTCATATCGACGTTCGACACCCCAGTTCAGCTGCTTGCCCTTCTTGCGAGTCACTTAGTGCCCTCATCTATATGTCGCAAAGCTACACGCGTCTAGTTTTTAGATTGACTCACAAACCAGACCATATGACGCTTGCAGTGTCAGGAAGTCGATTCGTGACAAGCCCGTCACGTTATTAGACGTATCACAAACTTGGGGGCTCGCCCCAGCATTACCCTCCCGCACCGCTCACTGGAAGGGAAAAGGAGCTTTTGCATGACGATACTTCGTACGCTCACCGCATCCTTGTTGATCAGCACCTGCCTGACGGCAGGCGCTGTCGCACAAGAAAGCTCTCCGCTGGACGCAGAAATTACAGCGATCGACAGCCAGATTTCCGAAGTCGATGCGACGATCTCCCGTTATGATGGGGGATTGATCCGTATCCTTGCCGAGAGCCGTCGCGAAGCGTTGCTTCTGTTGCGCACGGTCGTGGAGGCAAGACAGGCGGCGGAAGCCTCTGGCGCGATGATCGAGGTCACCGTACCGGCGGTAGTGCCAGATCCGGAGCGCGCCGAGCTGCTTCTAGGAGAAATGGCCGCACAACAGGGTCGTGTCGAGACCGCGGAGCGAGAAGCGGCCTCGGCAGGGGGATTGATTCAGGCGGTGGCCCTCAGCCGTGTGGAAACCGAAAAGCTCACGCTCGCTCAACTGCAAATGGCCTATCTGCAGGCCCGTTACGGCATCGCCTTCCCGGTGACACCGACCGTGACAAATTCAGCGCCGCCCATAACCGACCCAACTTCACCCGCTGCCATGAGCCAAGGCGAAGGGGTCGCTGAGACCGCACTGCCTTGGGCCGACCCGGACCACCCGGACATCGACTACAGCCTCACGCCTTTCGAGCAAGCGCATAGTGAAGGGGACCGGATCTCGGGCTGGTGGGTGATCAATGAAGAGCGTGCAGCAATCGACGACAGCCCGTCGGTGGTCTCCATAAACTACTCTGCCTATGACGCACGTAGCTTCGGTGGTCCTACAGCTTTACTTGCGCAATGCCGTGAGGGCGAAACGTCTGTGGTATTCGTCCAGGACGACTTCTTGATGAGTGCCATACGCCGGGATTCGTTCGACATCACCTACCGAATCGACAGCAATCCTGCGCAATCGACGCGCTGGAACGAGTTGACCAATAACAAGGGTGCCGGGCTCTTTGGCTCTGGCTCGGAAGGGTTCCTGCGCGGCCTTTATGATGCCGAGAGCTTTTTCATCCGGCTCACGGACGGCAATGGCCGACGCTACGATGCAGAATTTGATCTCGCCGGAATCGAAGATGCGATTGAAGCCGTAGCAGGCGCCTGCGGATGGTCAACGCTAGATCTCTCGCCAGACGACTACCGTGCGATCCAAACTCTCCTGAACGCGGGCGGGTTTAACGCAGGCACCCCAGACGGCGTCTGGGGCAATGGATCGCGCAATGCGATGCGGGCGTTCCAAGAACAAAGCGGCCTGCCCATCACCGGCGCAGCCGATCGCGCAACCCTAGAAGCACTGGGCGTCCAGCCCGGCGAATAGCAACCTTGCCCTACACAGCCCCGCCCGCAAATCATCCGTGACATGATGCGGTGGCCTACGGGCGACTTCACAGGGCTTGGGTCTTCCCTACGGGATCATCCGTTTATGTCTCGTCACCTCCGCAAAAAGATTGGTTTGCCCTTATTGGTTTGCCCTTTGCGCTTGCTGCTCGCCCTCCTTCTGTTCTCGTTTGTTGCCGCCCCGCAGGCCCATGCCGATCGCTTGACCGGCGTTGCCAGCGTTATCGACGGCGACACGTTGGAAATCCGGGGACAGCGTATCCGGTTGCATGGGATCGATGCCCCGGAAAGCCGACAGCTTTGCGCCACGGCCGAGGGTCAGCGCTGGCGGTGCGGACAACAAGCGGCACTGTCTCTCGCCGACAGGATCGGCCGCAGGCAGGTCAGTTGCACCGTTCGCGATACCGACCGCTATGGCCGCTTCATTGCGGTCTGTCATCAAGACGGTACCGATCTGAACGCTTGGCTTGTGCGTGGAGGGTGGGCCCTGGCTTATCGCCGATACAGCCGCGACTACATCCGCGATGAGACCGAAGCCAGATCCGCACGGCGCAATATCTGGTCCGGACGCTTTGACATGCCGTGGGACTGGCGCCGCGCGCAAGGTGGCGGATGATGAAGTGCGAGGCTGTCGGCTCGCGATCTTGCCTACCACCGCAACCGCAACACGCATCATCAATGTTGCAATAGTATATTTTCGTATGTATGCTGGGTGAAGATCGTCAAGGGTCCTTGCCATGCGCTTCGAATTCAAAAACCTCCCTCTGGTGGCCTTTTTAGCTCTCGCCTTGACCGGGCCAACAGTTCCGACGCAAGCACGCGCCCAAACCTATCAGATCGATTGCGCCATCCTGCTGTGTTTGTCCGGTGGGTGGCCGGCTTCCGTGCCATGCGCACGCGCGCGGGCCGAGTTCATCCGGCGCATCACACCTTGGCCGGTGGAGCCGCCGCTGCAGATTTGGCGCTGCCCCATGGGTGCGTCTTACGATGGGCCTGCCAGGTCGCGCCCCACGGACCGGATCTTCGATGCCCTATATGGTGGTTCAGGAACCCCACCAAACTCTTCAGCCCCGCTCTTCGATCAGGCAGCCGAGGCAGTCGGGATGCTTGGGCTTAAAGGCTCCAACGCGGCTGGGGACAACTTCGTAAGGGCTGATTACGCCCTCCAGCTCGTAGAAGACCGCGCCGACATCGATATCAGCGGGCCGGAATTCAACTTCGTGCGTTCCATCCGCGTCTTTGACGTTCGTTATGCCCGCCAGCACGAATCCGGGCGAGATGGCGACTGCAACCGCAGCGCCGCCGTTGTCCTCGGCACCTATGGGATCCAGGGCGATTTTTCGTGGAGGGCGTCGTCACCCGCAGCGCTTCCTGCTGCGCATGCCGGTCTCGAGCGGTGGGGCGAGCACTGCCCGAACATTTATCACAGATCCGTCTTTGTGGAGTGGCGTGACTATAGCGGGAATTACGGCTTCGAGCAGGTCAATTACTGACTGTTGAGGCGCCGCGACGTCGCGCAGAGCCTTGTACGAAATCAAACCTGCAACGCAGGCACACTCACACAATCGAGGGCCATAAAGGCCATATTCTACCATGTCAGTCGTTGCGACAGGGCAGCTGCGTGAGTGACGCGAAGTCAATATCGGCTTTATCCGCATCGCAGAGATCCGGGTAAATCTTTGAGACACGCTGCGGGCCATGGATGTCCCACCGGATTGCCAGAGCACCTGTGTTCCAGCGATATACCCAGCCGACAATGGTTTCTTCATCGGCTGCAATCAAATTGGCGATCGCGACGCCTTCGACCTCATTTTCGTTCACTGTTTACTGACTTCCTGCAATTTGGCGTTGCGGATAGCAGCTCAGATCCAAAGCGTTTGCTGCAACCGTGTGCCGGGCCTCGTTAAAATCGGTTACTGTTCGTCCTCGCGGTAACGAATTCACAACGGGAGAAGTCAGCTCCCGTGTTCTCGAAATATGAAATGGATCAAATCCGGTGGTCGGGCTCCGTGGCGGCTTCGACGATCGCCAAAACCTCGAAGGGGTCAAAGCCGATGGCGCGCGCCAGAACGACCAGTTCGACGACGTCGATCCGGCGTTCGCCGCTCTCAATGCGTGCCACGAGAGATTGATGGCACTTGAGCCTGTCCGCCAAGTCGTCCTGGCCCAAGCCTGCGCTTTTGCGCGCGTCGACCAACGCCTGGCAGAGTGCCACCTGCCCTTTGCTTCTGATTGTTTTTGCCACGCGTCACATACCTTTTGTGACGTCGCTAGCGGATGAAATCTGTTATCTAAAAAGTAGATATATGAGGGTGTTATCGGCGTCTGGTTTCCATGGGCTGCAAGTCTGATGCTCCCGAGGTTGCCCATCAATCCCCTACCAATTGTAGAAATCGGCCATAGTCCTCGCTGACTTCGCGCGCTTCTTCGAAAGCGCGGGCGCGTTCGCTGTCGAGGCAACGGAAGTAGCTCTGGATATCCTGGATGTAGTCTTCGAAATCGCCACGGATGATGTCCGCATAGTCCCGCGCCGCCTGCGAATCGCTTGGCAGGAAAGGACGGGCCGGGGCGAAGCAGGATTCCGCCAAAACCGGCCCGGGAACGCAGATTAGAAGGACTATAGCTTGCAATGGGAGCAGGCATGTCAACCTTGGGTTTCTCAAACCTGTTATCTCCTTGATCGCAGACACTGGCCGTGACTAGTGTTTGCATGACCAAACTACAGCTAAAGCACGATATTACATCTTGCGGTTGATAGTATACTATCGTAACTCTGGGCTTCAAGTGGGAATGCCTGGGGTCGCGCCATTGGAGAAAGCGTGAGCCGGGCCATGAACTGGGACATCGAAGCACCAAATGTGGTTACGGAAGCACGTTTCCGCGAACTCGTGGAAAGCGGCTATAGCGCAGAAATCCTGTGCCAGGAGTCGGCACATAAGAAAGGCCCCAGCTATTACGGGGTCTGGATCATGCGCGTTGTCTCTGATGATGGCGTGGAAAAGCTCCTCGTCACCGCCCGTACGCGGACGACTTACAACGATATCAAGATCCGCGAGTTCAAGACGATCTCTGGCGTGGTGTCATTCTTCATTGGCCTTGGCTTTGCGCATGTCGACCTGCCGCTTGAGGCGGGGACAAGCCGTACGCACAAATTCGCCCCGCCAGACAAAGTCCCATCAGACAAGGGCGCTGACACCTAGCCTCGTCTGTCTCTGGCTGGTCGCAGCACCTGCCTCCGCACAGATGGTCCTGGTCATGGAGAGCGACGGCTCTCTGACCCCCTCCCGCTCTCAGAGCGGTTTTGCCCGGAACTACAATGACGGCATTGGTCAGGGATCGGCGTCCGATGGTTTGGCCATTCTTGGCGAGACTGAAGCAGCTTCCGAACCTGACGCACTGAGGTTTGCGGCACTCGCCCAGCCAGCACCCCTGCCCCGCGCAGATGTTCTCTTAGGCATTGAGGCAACGGCCCTGCGCTATGCCGGCCATCCGGGCCTGCGGCGCGCAGAGCTCTCCGTGAGGGATTGGCTGGCTCTCTACCGGGCCAATATCGAGGTTGAGAGCGCCTACCGGCAGGATGCGATTTCAAGTGCGGGTGCCATTGGCCTTGGTCAATTGATGCCAGCAACTGCGCGTGATCTGGGCGTCGACCCGCGTGATCCGCTGCAGAACCTCGACGGGTCCGCCCGCTACCTCGCGATGATGCTGGAAACCTTCGGCGATCCGCATCTGGCGCTGGCGGCCTACAACGCGGGGCCCGATGCGGTCCGCCAGTATGGCGGCGTTCCCCCCTACCGAGAAACCCAGAACCACGTGGCCCGCGTCATGGCTGTCGTAGCCCGATTGGAAGGATCAAATTCATGAAACAGATTTCAAACCTCTTCGTCGCCGCGCTGGCGATCTTCCTGCTCATTGCAGAACCGGCCCTGGCGCAAAGCATCGACCTCTCCCCAATCCAGAGCCTGCTGCAAGGTATCGTCGATGCGTTGACCGGCCCGCTTGGCGTCGTCATCGCCACACTCGCGGTCCTCGGCGTTTTCTTGAGCTGGTTCTTCAATATCATCGACCTGCGCCAAGCGCTTTGGGTGCTTGTCGGCATCGCTGGTGTCGCCGCCGCCCCCACCATCGTTGCGGCGGTCTTTGCCGGTGGCTGAGCGCTCGCCTCTCTTTCTCGGCCTCGTGCGCCCGCCCAAGCTCCTGGGCCTGCCCATCATGTATGCGATGGTCTGGCTCTTCGGCTCCGTGCTTCTCTTCGTCTGGGTCCAGCATATCGCGGTGCTGGCTGTCGCGGCCCTGCTCTACCCGGTGCTTTGGAAGGCCGCAGACTGGGATCCGCGCTTCATCGACGTGATGATGACGGCGCTGCAGGAAACCCCGCCCACGCGGAACCGCAGCATTCACGGCGGGGACAGCTATGCCCCGTGATGCTGCGCTCGATCCCCGCACGATGACACCAGAGTGGTATTCACGCGAGACCCGCCTCGCGCACATGCTGCCCTATGTGAGCTTAGTTGATGACCAGACCGTGCGGACGCGGGTCAACGAGCTTTTCCAGTGCATCCGGCTCGACGGGGTCAATAGCTACACGACCGATGACGCATATCTCGACAAGGTGACCGCGCTCTTTGCTCGGATCATTGCGCAATTGGGGCCGGAGTTCAGCTATTACGTCCATAAGGTCTCGAAGGCGATCACGCTGGACCTCGAGCCGCTGCGCGAGGACAGTTTCGCGGGAGAAGTCGACCGTCTCTGGCGCGAGAAACTCGAGACCAGCGGGTTGCGCGACAAGACCCTGACCCTCACGGTGATCCATCGCCCGCCTCCGAAAAGCGTCCTGCCGTTCCTGAACCGCAGCGCGCCGGATCGCCTCAAGGAAGCGACCGAAAAGCGCCTTCGCCGATTAGCCGAGGCCGTGAACGTGTTCCTGTCTGGCCTGACGGAGCTGAACCCACGTGTGCTTTCGGCCAAGTCCGGCGAGTTGATCGGCTTTCTGGGGGCCCTCAACACTGGCCAGGAACTGCCGCTCTATCCGGCGAACACCTATGGCTTCCTGTCCTGCAACGTCGCCAACACGCGAGTGACGTTTCAAGGCGATCACTTCGAGCTCTCCGAAGGCGTCGTGGGACACCGCTACGGCAAGAGTTTCACCATCGGGGAATACTCGGAAGGCACCTCCTGCACCATGTTCGACATGCTGAACCTGCCGGTCGACATGATCGTCACCCATTCCTTCACGCCGATCAATTCGAACCTCATGGCGGGCCGCATCAAGCGGCAAAAGCGTCAGATGCAGGCCAGCCAAGATGCGGCGCTCTCGCTGATGGAAGCACTCGACATCGCCGCAGATGATCTCGAGGCCAAGCGCCAGAGCTTTGGCGAGCACCACATGGTCGTGACGATCTTCTGCGATACGATCGATGAGCTGCAGACGCTCAGCGCCGAAATTGTCAACGCCGCCGCCGCCGAAGGCGTGAAGATGATCGGCGAGCGCGTCGCGGCTAAAGCGCATTACCTCAGCCAGCATCCTGGCAACCAGCCCAAGCGCGTGCGCGCCAGTGCCATCACCAATCGCAACTTCGCGGATTTCGCGGCCTTCCACCGGACCCAACTCGGCAAACCGGCCAGCAAAGTGCCCTGGGGCAAGGTCATCACCCTGTTTCCGACGCCGGAGCAGAGCGCCTACCGGTTTTCCTATCACGAACAAGGCTCGCCCGACAAAGAACCGACCAGCGGACATACCCTGATCATGGGGCGGCCCGGGTCGGGCAAATCGGTGCTGTCCGCCTTCCTGATGACCCAAGCCCGTCGCCCAGGGGCGCGGATCTTCGTCTTCGATTACCGTCTTGGCATGGAGATGGCCGTCCGTGCCAATGGCGGGCGCTACGCCTCCCTGAACGCAGGCCAGCCCACGGGTCTCAACCCGCTCTGGACCGAGACGGATGCGCGCGGCACCGCCTGGCTCTCGGATTGGCTCACAACCCTGCTCTACCGCGCCGACAAGCCGCTGACCCCGGCGCAGACCAACCGCATCCAGGAAGTCGTGCGCCAGAACGCGCAGGCCACAAACCCGGCCCTGCGGAACTGGCGGGATTTCGCATCGCTTTTTGTGTCCACCGACGATGGCGGCGATCTGCACCAGCGCCTGCTCGAGTGGACCGAAGACGGCCGCTATGGCTGGATCTTCGGGCAGAGCCTTGAGGACACTTTTTCACTCAAAGGCGATCTCGTGGGCTTCGATCTGACCGGCATTCTCGACAGCGAGGCCGACAAGGAACGGATGGCGGTCCTGTCCTATCTTTTCCGCCGGGTCGAGCGCGAGATCGAGGACCGCCGCCCCACCATCATCGTGATCGACGAGGCCTGGAAGGCGCTCGACAACGCATATTTCGCCGAGCGGCTGTCGAACTGGCTGGTGACCGCGCGCAAGCAGAACACGGTTGCCGTGATGATGACGCAATACGCAAGCCAGCTTGAGCGCACCCGGACCGGCAAGACCATCGTCGAAGCCGTTCCGACGCAGATCCTGCTGCCCAATATCCGCGCGCAGCCTGCGGACTACGCCATGCTGAACCTCACGGAGAAGGAGCTCGACGTCCTTCTCAACACGGGCAGCAACAGCCGCCTCGCACTGATCCGCGACGATCAGGGCTCGATCGTCGTCGATGCCGATCTGAGCGCCCTTGGCCCCACACTCACCATCCTTGGCGGCATGGAAAAGGGCGAAGCGCTTGTCGGCGCCGATTACCGCAACCGCCCAGATTTTTGGAGGCTTTCATGATCCGTAATCTTGTCGCTTTGGCTGCGCTCGGCGCACTGGCCTCCTGCACCCAGTATCGGGAGCCGCAGGCCAATTGCTTTTCCTTTCTCGCCTCGACGGCAGCGACAGCCCAGGATTGCCACTTCGCACCGCTCGGTGCGCCGGAGGGCGACGTTGAAGTCTAGCCTGCCTCATATCCTGGCGTTTTGCCTGCTGCCCGGTCTCGCCTTGTCTCAAGGTGTGCCGACCAATGACAGTGGGCTGACCGCGCGTGACATCGTCGAGACTGGCGATCGCGAGGCAGACTTGGCTGTTCAGGCCGACAAGCTTGCCGTGCGCGAACTCATCGCCGAGATCGAACGGGAGCAGCTGGAAACCCTCCGACGCATCCTCGATGCCCAGACCAGCTTCGGCGGTCAGGGGCTGCCGGCCATGGTCTCAGGGCTGGAGAGCGGCAGCGGCGATCCCGACCGCTCCGTCGAGGCCGTCTATGGCACTGCCGAAATCGATCCCAACCCTGGCGGCGCGCAGATGTTCGGCGATGCGGCGGAAAGCATCGAGCAACTCATCATTCGCGTGGCCCAGGAGACCAGCGGGTTTGCGGGCGTGGGCCGCGCGGGCCTTTCTCCGGTCCAATGGCGGGCCCTGCTGCAGGCTCTCATCTGGCAGGAAAGCCGCTTCACCATTGGCGCACGCTCGCCGGTCGGCGCCTTTGGCCTCACTCAGATTATGCCCGGTACGGCCAGCGATCTCGGCATCAACCCGGAATACTACGACAGCCCCTACCTGCAGGTGCATGGCGGCGCGCGCTACCTCGCGACCCAGCTCAACACATTCGATGGCAACATCATCAACGCCCTCGCGGCCTATAACGCCGGACCCGGCCGGGTTTTCGAGTATGGCGGCGTCCCACCCTTCCGCGAGACCCAGCACTACGTCCAGGTTATCCCTGAACGCTACAATCTCTATCTGACCCGTATCGGCGGGATCGAAGCGCTTGGCACGATCGACCCCGCGCTTCTCGCCAATGCCAACCTCTCAATCACCGGGCACGGCGCGTCCTTCTATGGCAACAACTCGCCTGCGGCGATCAGGCAGGCCACCCTGCGCATTGCGGATATCGTCGAACGGATTTCTGAGACTGAAGACGTTCAGGAAAGCATCGCGCTCAACACCTATGCCCGCGCCGAACTGGTGCGTCTCGTGGCCGCCCGCATCCGGCTTCAGGCCGCCCGCACCCGCGTGCTCTCCGCCGAAGAGCTGGCCCAGGCCAGCGCCCGCATGGCCGAAGGCGCGTTCATGGATTTTACGATCAGGGAGATTGAATGATGGGACATCTGCTCTTGAGGACAGCTTTGGCCACGACACTTGGCGTTGGCTTGCAGCTCAGCGCCCTACCCCCTGCCGCAGCACAAGGTGTACCGGTCGTCGACACCCAGAACATCGCGCAAAACATCCAGCAGCTGCGGCAGATGATCGAAGACGAGATCCTGCAAAACGAGCAGCTGACGCAGCTCCGTGAACAGCTCGGCCTTCTCACGGATCAACTCGCGGAGCTGCAAAGAACCTACGAGGCTCTCACCCGACTTGCCGAGCTTCCCGAAATCATCCGGACGGAAATGGAAGACGAGTTGAACGGTCTGCTCGACCAAGAGTTCGGGGACATCCTCGCCACGATTGAGGCGATCAAGACTGGGGATTTCTCGGGCCTCTCGGGCTCCGGCGCAAGCGAAATCGAAACCCAGATGGACCGGGTGCTGGCCGATCTCGGCTTCGATGAAGACACCCTCTCGGAAATGGCCACCAGCGGCAATCCCGGGGCCAACCGTGTGGCCACGCAGGCAACAACCGGCGCACTCGTCTCAGCCGCCGCCCAGAACAGCTATGAAGATGCCAGCCAGTCGCTCGAGCGGGTAGACCGCCTTGTCGGGCTCATCGACGACATGGAAGAGCTCAAGCAAAGCGTCGATCTCAACACGCGCGTGACGGCTGAATTGGCCATCGCCCTCGTGGCAATGTGGCAGCTGGAAGCGATTCAAACCGTGGGCGATGGCACCGGCGGCGTGATCGATGCCGCCACCATCGCCGAGGAGCAGCGCTTCATGGATTTCACGCTGCCCGAGCTGCGGGCCGAGTGAGTGCGGGGTGTGACGCGTGGCGAGTGAACAAGAGATCATCGAGGAAGAGCTGGTCTACGGTGCCCTGCGCCGTGAACGGCTTTGGCAGCGTCTTGGCCTGATAGGCCTTGTCATCGGCATCATCGGCTGTCTGAGTGCCGCGGCTGTCTCGATCCTCGATGTCGATCCGCCCCCCGTCGTTGTCCCCTATGATCCCGCCACCGGCTTTGCACTCCCCGAAGCATCGGTGGGCGCTTCCTCGGTGACCGCCAACCAGGCGATCATCGAGGCGGAAGTGTTCCGCTATGTGACCGACCGCGAGGTCTACAACCAGCTCGACAACGACCTGCGCATCCGCAGCGTCCTGCGCCGCTCTGACGGGGCTGCCGAGAGCGGGCTACGCCAGATCTGGAACAGCGCAAATGAGAACTACCCGCCGACGGTCTATGGCCCCAATGCGCGGCTCGACGTGGAGATCCTCAGCATCAACCGGATCGGAACCAACCGCGCGACGGTCCGCCTGCGCAAGCGCCTGACGTCCATTAACGGCACCCAGACCGGCCTCTTCACTGCGACGCTTCTCTTCGAGTTCCGCCCGGAGACCCGCCGCTCCATCGATGAGGTCTGGACCAATCCATTCGGCTTCACCGTCCTCGAATATTCCATCCGCTCCGACAGATTGGAGAACTGACGTTGTTGTTTATAAGATCGCTTATTTTTGTCATTGCCCTGTTGCCCGGCTTCGCCTCTGCCGAAGCCATCCCGCGTGGTGGTCCCAACGACAGCCGAGTGCGCTTGGCCACCTACCAGGAGGGTCAGGTCTACCGCCTCAGCGTGTCGCTCACCCATGTGACCACCATCGAGTTCGGCGAGGGCGAAAGCATCCGCTCGATCATCGCGGGCGACACCGAGGGCTTCGAGATCGACGGCGTCCCGGGCGGTCAGGCCTTCGCAATCAAGCCTGTGGCGCGCGGGGTGCATACCAATGTGACAGTCTATACGAACCGCCGGAGCTACTACTTCAACGTCCAGGAGGTCCGCAGCCCGACCTTCTACGTGGTGCAGTTCCGCTACCCTGACGACGCTGCGCGCCCGACCCGGGCCATCGCCGCCCAAGCGCCGAACTACAACTACGGCGCCAGCGCGCGGACCGAGTTCACGCCAACGCGCATCTGGGATGACGGGACGTTTACGTATTTCGCGTTTCCAAGAAACGCGCCTGTGCCCGCGATCTTCCGCTACGCGGGCGGCCGCGAGCGCACGGTCAACACGCAAATTCCTGAAAACGACGTGATCCGCGTCAGCGGCGTGAACCGCCAATGGGTCCTGCGACTTGGCGAAGAAGTGGTCTGCATTGAGGCGATCCCGCCCGCGGAGGCCACCTCATGAGCGATACCGAGAACACCGAGCTGGAAAGGCGCCTCGCCGCCCTTGAGAAAGGCAGTGCCCGCGCGCCCATAGCGGCGCAGCGCCGGTCGCCCCTTCTCGCGCTGGTCGTGGTCCTCGTCATCGGCGCGGGTGGTGCCATGCTTTATCTCCTCTCACAGCCCGAAGGAGAGGAAGCCTTGCCGACGGCCACTCCGGACGTCTTCCAAAACGAAGGGGATGGCTTTGGCGCCATCGAGACCTTGCCCCCGCCCGAGCCCGAGGTTGTGTTCGTCGGACCAGACCCCGTCGAGCCCAACGCGGAGCTTCTGGCGCAGATCACCGCCCTGCAGGCCCAGATCGAGGAGTTGCGCAACGCCCCTGAACCAGTTGTCGAGGAAGACACCGCCGCCGCAGAGGCAATTGACGCGCTGACTGCTCAGATCGCGGCGCTACAAGCCGCCTCGGAAGCCGCACAGCAACGATTTCAGGACGAACTGACGGCGCGGGATCGCAGCCTTGAGCAACTCCGCATGGATCTGGAACTGGCCCAACTCGAGGCCAGCCGACCGCAACCCGCGCCAACGGGCCCCACGCAGGATGAGCTGCGCGCACGCGAGCAAGAGCGACTGCGCCGCGAGGAGGAAGCAAGACGGCTTGCGGAACTTGAACGCCGCGCGGCTGAGGAACGCGCATTTCAGGATCGGCGCATCACCTCACCCACCATTGCCTTTGGCGGCACCTCCGGTGCAAATGAGACGGCCTTGACCGAACGGACCTTTGGGGAAGTGACGGATTTCGTGCTGAACGGCGCGCTGCCCACTTCTGTGACGCAAGCCGAGGTCATCGCCAACCCGTCCAATACCATCATACAGGGCACGATGATCCAGGCCGTCATGGAAACCGCCCTCGACAGCTCCCTGCCCGGCCAGACCCGTGCCGTCGTGTCCGAAGATGTGTTCAGTTTCGATGGCTCGCGCCTTCTGATCCCGCGCGGGTCACGCCTGATCGGGCGGTATCGTTCCGGCGTCGATATCGCGCAGCGCCGGGTCACCATCGCCTGGGACCGGATCATCCTGCCTGACAATCAAACCATCCAGATCAGCTCTTTCGGGGGTGACGAGTTGGGCCGCTCCGGCGTGACCGGCTTTGTCGACACGCGCTTTGATGAACGCTTTGGCTCGGCGGCGTTGATTTCGCTGATCTCAGCGGCCCCAAGCGCCGCTGCAGCAAATGTGCAGGATGAGACCGCCGCGGATGTGCTCGAAGACGTGGGCGATGATCTTGCCGATGCCACG
Organism: Paracoccus sediminicola; assembly: GCF_027912835.1. Classification (NCBI taxonomy): domain Bacteria; kingdom Pseudomonadati; phylum Pseudomonadota; class Alphaproteobacteria; order Rhodobacterales; family Paracoccaceae; genus Paracoccus; species Paracoccus sediminicola. The sequence goes on along the minus strand of NZ_CP115770.1, from coordinate 58,855 downwards.
GACAGCGTGATTGGCGATTACCTTTCGATCGGTCCGGTCATCTATATCGACCAGGGCGCCCGCGTCACCGTCATGGTCGACCGCGATCTGGAGATCTTCTGATCCCATGTCGCTGAGCTATCTCCAGACCTCGCTTGATCGGATCGACGCCGCAGCACGCGACGATGTCATCGAGATCTGCATCAATCCTGACGGCACCTGCTGGGGAGAATTTCAGGGCGATCACTTCATGAGAAAGCTGGATCAAGCGTTGACCGCAACCGAAGTGAAAGACCTCGGCAACCAGATCGCCTCTTCTGCCAATACCACGATGAGCAAGGACCGCCCCATCGTCTCGGTCTCAATCACCTACAAGGGGCGGCCGATCCGGGCACAGGTCATCACACCACCCGCCGTGCTCTCGGCCATGTCGATCAGCCTGCGGTTTTTCTCAAGCTTGCCGCTCGATGGAATCGCGCTCGATTTCCTCTATGGCAAGGAACGCAAGCTTGAAGAACTCCGTCTCGAGAAAACCCGGGAACTGCGCGAGGTTGTTACGTCTGGCGTCATCGATGATGCGCTTGCTTTTTGCGTCGAGAACAAACTCAACATGATTGTCTCAGGCGGCACCTCCACCGGCAAGACCGTCGCCGCGCGGAAGATCCTCACTCATGTGCCACCAGAGGAACGCATTGTCACCATCGAGGAAGCCGCCGAGCTTCTGCCGACCCAGCCAAATGCCGTGACCCTCATCGCCAATCGCGATGCAGAGTTCCAGACCGCCGATGTGCTGCTCACCGCCACGCTGCGCATGCGCCCCGACAGGATCATCCTGGGCGAGGTGCGCGGCAAGGAGGCAATGACCTTCCTCGAAGCCATAAATACAGGGCACGGCGGGTCCATGACCACCCTACATGCCGAAACCCCACAGCTTGCCGTGCAGCGCCTCGCGATCGCGGCACTTAAGACCGAGATCCCGATGACCTATGCCGACATGATCCAGTACATCGAGAACTCCATCGATGTGATCATCCAGGCCGGTCGCCACGACGGCAGGCGCGGCATCACCGAATTCTACCTACCCGGCGCAACCGAGATTGGAACTTCTCCATGAAGACATTTGAATACGATATCCTGTCCTTTCCCATGACTCGTAAGACCAGCCTTGCCGACATGCAGGCCAGCCTGAATGCCAAAGGTGCGAAAGGCTGGGAGGTGGTGTCGATCAGCTCCTCGGAATTCGCCAATGTGGGACACACGGTCTTCCTGAAGCGTGAGACCACACTCGCCGGAGCTACGGCATGAGGCAGGCGGGCTGTACCCTCGCACTGATTGCGCTGGTCCTGGGCCTGACGTCGGCACCCGGCTTCGCTGAGCGCAATCTCGTGCCGACCCTCGAGCGCAGTTTCGACGTCTGTCCAGAACGGCCCGCTGAACCCGTGTGGATGCAGGAGATCCCCCTGCACCAAGCCTATCAGCGCGTGCTGGTTCAAGACATCTACCGAGCCCAAAATCTTGAACGCATCGTGGAGACTGGCAGCTGCGCTTGCGAGATCCGGTTCCCGTCCTGGGATGATGCCGAGGGGGCGTTTCGTGAGCGCCACGCCAGTGACGAACGCTGGGAAATGTTGCAGGCCTCGGACGCCTACAACCGCCGCGCCAACGCCGCCCGAACTGCCGCCAAGGCCATCTGCGACGCCGCAGGTAATTGGTAAGGCAGCCCCGCGATGAGTGTCGTCACCTACTTCGTTGAAACCTCCCAAGCCTATCTCGACACCGCCGCTGAGACCCAGTTTGGTGCGGTTGCGGCAACGGTCGGCACGCTCCTGGTTTTGGGGACAACGCTGGTGGTGATCCTCGTCGGCATCAACATGATCTATCAATATCGGGCCATGGATGGGCACACAGCCTTCTGGCTCGCGGTCAAGATCGGGCTCATCGGGATTTTCGCGACCAATTGGATGCAGTTCAACGCCTTCTCGTCTGCCATTCTCTATGGGATCGACAGTATCGCGGGCGCGCTTGTAGCTTCCGTCGGCGGCGGCAGCCCGGGCCCTTCAGGCACCTTCGCGGAGGAATTCGACCGGCTGATCGCGGAGCTGGGCGACTATCTGAACGCTGCCGGGTCCGAGCTGAACTGGATGGCTGGCGCCATGCTCGACATCGTCGGCGTCCTCCTGCTTTCAATCCTCGGCGGACTGGCCGCCTTCATCCTCGTGGCCTCCCGACTGATGATCGCGCTTCTGATCGGGATCGCCCCGGTGATGATATTCCTGACCCTCTTCGAGGTGACCAAGGATTATTTCGCGCGCTGGCTGTCCGCGCTGATCTCCTTTGCGCTATACCCCATCGTCGTCGCAGGCGTGTTCGCAACGATCACAGGCGTTTCCTCCGCGCTCATCGGTGAACTAGGCGATCCCGAAGGGGCCTCAAACATCGGCGCGCTCATCCCCTTCTTCATGATGGTGCTCATGGCCAAGGGCTTCATTATCGCCACGCCCTTCATCGTCCGCGCGATCTCCGGCAACATCATGATGCCCGCCCTCTCCGGTGGCCTCGGCGGCGGCTACAGCTTTGCCCGCGCCGCCATGGGAAGCCAGCAGGCCTACAATCGCTACCTCATCGGCGGGGCCAGTGGCGCAGAATACGCAGCCCTCAGGGCGCGGCAGTTCTTTGGCGTGCAGCAAATGCCAGTGCGGCAAGGCATGGGACAGACGGGTTCCGGAGGCGGCACAGGATCCGCAGACTCGGGATCAAAAATGCTGGCGCAGCTGGCGAGACTGGGACGGCTTGGGCGACGGTGACGGCCCAAAGCGGCCTTCCATCCAGCACGCCGATGCCGCGCCGCAGCTTCACCAGACCGGCCATTCGTCCATGATGCAGCATTTTCCGAGGACGAAGGTCCGCTGAGCGGGACTTTTCTGCCGTTCGTAGGAGCCATACAGTCGGAGTAGGATCGTGGACAACGGCTGTTACTAGGGCCGTCTCTGACAAACAGGAAGGATATTTTATGCGCTTTGTGTCAATTATTGCGATAACTGTCGCATTAGCTTCGGCCGCGTCGGCGGACGTCTCGTTTTCGCTCGGCTTTGATACCGAAGACATGGCGATACGCACGATAGAATACGAATGCGACGAAGGGCAACCGTTCGTCGTGCACTATTTCACTTCAGAATCCGACGTGCTGGCACTGGTGCCAGTGGATGAAGATCATCGTGTATTCGTCAACGTGGTCTCCGCCTCAGGCGCCCGTTACGTGTCTGGGCGGTACGAATGGTGGACAAAGGGTGAGAATGTCACGCTGACCGATACGATCAAGGAAGAGTCCCTGCTGCAATGCACACCAAACAATGAGTGAAACTAGGAGACAAAGAGGCGCGGCGGGCATCAATAACTGGCTTGGTCCCGGCGTACTCATCAACGCCAGGACGGTCATTACGTACAATGTCCGGGTTTCAATTAGCATCAGTTGGCGCCCTTCCGTTCCCCCTCACTCTTACGCTCAACGAAACTTTTCACAATTTGAACCGCCCCGGCTTGCCCGGAGGGGCGTTTCGTTCAGCGCGGAAAGCTGAAATTGGGCTCGGAGCAGACCTTCGCGGTGGGCTGGCTTGATGTGGTATACTGTGTCACCAACATGTGGTTGGTGTCGAGGCTGGGCGAGGAGGTTGGAGGACAGAACATGCCTACTGCCAACTTACCTGCCATCCGCGCTTGCCGCCCTGCCTGGAACAAGGGGCGCCTGATAGGTCAGAAACGCCCACTTTTGCCGAAACATGTCTGGGCCATCCGCGTTCGCCTAGAGATCGCCGGGAACCATCGCGACCTTGCCCTCTTCAACTTGGCCGTCGACAGCAAGCTCCGTGGCTGCGACTTGGTGAAACTAAAGGTCGTCGACGTCTACGCTTCCGGCCAGGTCAAGGAACGTGCATCGATCATTCAAAGCAAGACCCAACGGCCGGTCAGGTTTGAGATCACGGAAGGAACGCGGAAATCGCTGTCGCGCTGGATGGAAGAGCCGTTGATGGTCGGCTCGGAATTTCTCTGGCCGGGCCGTTTCCATGAGCGCCTGCACATCTCGACACGGCAGTACGCTCGTCTCGTTCGGGATTGGGTGTCATCCATCGGCCTGGACCCCACATCCTACGGAACTCACTCCATGCGCCGGACGAAAGTCGCGGAGATCTATCGGAAGACGGGGAACCTGCGCGCCGTTCAGCTTCTTCTGGGACACACCAAGATGGACAGCACGGTCCGGTATCTGGGCGTGGACCTAGAAGACGCGCTTGCCATCTCCGAAAGTGTTGAAATCTAATGGACCGGGCCGCCGTCACTGGCGGCCCACAGCCGACATTCGCCAGGACGGTCATCGCTGCAACGCAGTTCCCCGAACCGGCCTTTCGTGACATCGCGCAGAAAAATTGGATACGCGAAGGTCAGCAGTAGGTAATCGAGGAAACCCGAAGTCCCGACCCAATTGCAAAGATCTCAGCCATCGGGTGTACTGGTCGGAATTTCCTGAAAAACCCGGGGACAGGTGTGAAACTTTTCGAGCAGAAAATTGAAGGCGTTCCGCAGTTCGTCAGCTACTTCGCGCCGGTCCTTGAGGTCTTGCGCGATCTTGGGGGGCGGGCGCGCCCGAAACAGGTCTTCCAAGAAATCGCGCAGCGACATGAAGTACCGGACGACTTCCTGAACCAGACCAACAAAAACGGGCAGCCGAAGTTCAACAATCGGGTTGCCTGGGCACGGTTCTACCTTGTTAAGGCCGGCTACCTCTATTCCCCGAAGCGCGGCATTTGGGCCCTGACCGATGCGGGTGGTTCCATCGAAATGACGGATGACCTCGCCGTCGAGATCTTCAGACAAGAGCATGCAGCACTCAAGGCTGATGAAGACGAAGACCAGGCACCGGAGGGCGATATCGTCCCGGAAGGCATCAACTACTGGTTCGTCGGTGCAGCATGGGACGAAGGCGACCAGACCCCACGCTTCCTTGGTGAAGGCATCTGGCAGAATGGCTATGACGACAAGTTCTCACATCTCGTGAAACAGATGAAGCAGGGCGACCGGATCGCGATCAAGGCGACTTACACGCGCAAGAACGATGTGCCGTTCGAGAACCGAGGGCGACCGGTCAGCGCCATGCGCATCAAGGCGATTGGCACGATTACTGGCAATCCGGGGGACGGGAAGACTGTCGATGTCGCCTGGGAAGAAGTCGACCCGCCACGCGAGTGGTTCTTTTATACCTACCGCACGACTGTCGCCAGGGCGCGCTTTGAGGACGACGACATGGCGAGGCAACTGGTGGCATTCGCCTTCGACGGAGAAAACCAGGACCTGGCACGGTTCCTGGCGCATCCCTACTGGGCCGAAAAGTACGCCGAGGACCTCGAACCCCTCACCCTGATCGAGGAGGAGGAGCAGGCGGACGGCGAGACAGATGCGCCTCCGATCGAGCCCTATGGCATCGACGACATCATTGCCGAGGGCGGGTTCTTGTCGCGTGGCGCGCTCGCGAAACTGATTGCACGCTTGGAGGATAAGAAGAACCTGATCCTTCAGGGTGCGCCAGGCACCGGCAAAACTTGGCTCGCGAAGCGCCTGGCAAAGGCGCTGATCGGGCGACGCACGCCGAAGCCCGAGCAACTGCGCTCGGTCCAGTTCCATCCGTCGCTCTCTTACGAGGATTTCGTGCGAGGCTATCGGCCCAGCTCAGCGGGTCTTGTGATCACCGACGGTGTGTTCCTGCAGGTGGTGGAGGCCGCCCGCGCCCAGCCCGACATCGCGCATTTACTCATCATCGAGGAGATCAATCGCGGCAACCCGGCTCAGGTCTTCGGCGAGATGCTGACACTACTCGAGAACACCAAGCGCAGCCGCGCTGACGCGATCGAGCTCGCCTACCGAAAACAGCCAGGCGAGCGCGTGCATGTCCCGGACAATCTCTACATCATCGGTACGATGAACGTGGCCGACCGCTCGCTGGCACTCGTAGATCTGGCGCTTCGGCGGCGCTTCGCCTTCATCTCGCTCGAGCCCATGCTGAACGATTCCTGGGCCGCATGGTGCGCGGATCGCGGGCTCGACAGCGACATGGTGGATCTGATCCGGGCGCGCATGACGGCGCTGAACGACGAGATATCCGGCGACAGGACTCTAGGTCAGCAGTTCCGCGTCGGCCACTCCTACATCACGCCAACCGAGCCGCTGGCCGATCCGAAGGGCTGGTTCAACGACGTGATAGAAACGGAGATCGGACCGCTGCTCGACGAATACTGGTTTGATGCGCCCGAGAGGGCTGCCGAAGCAAAGGCGCGGCTGCGCGACGGGCTCTGATGGCCTCCGAGATTCCGCTTCGCAACATCTGGATCTTGTTTCTCTATGCCGCGGATCTCGTTCAACTCCAGGGTCGATTCGAGCGCGATGTCGAGCAGGCCCAGGACTTGCCGGATCTCATCGGCCGCCTGATGGCCCACGTGGTCGAAGATCGACTTCACCGCAACCTGAGCCGTGGCTACCAGGCGCGGACAGCAGTTCTGCCGCGTGTACGCGGTCGCATCGACATGCTGGCGACAGAGGCGGGCCAGCTCATGGAGCGCGGTCAGATCGCCTGCCGGTTCGAAGAGCATGTCATGGACACGCCGCGAAACAGGCTGGTTCGCGCTGCGCTTGAACGTCTCTCTGCCCGAGTCTCCGCCCGGGAGACCGGACATCGTTGTCGCAGCCTCGCGGCGGATTTCGCGCGCGCGGGCGTCTCGGCGCGCAGGCCCTCTCGCGCCGAACTGGCGACCGACCAGATAGGCAGGAACGAGAATGCGGACAGAATGATGGTGGCACTTGCCCGGATGGTCTTCGATGGGACGATACCGACCGAAACCAAAGGGGCCTCGCTACAGCCCGGTGATGAGACGACCGAGCACCTGATCCGCCGTCTCTTCGAACGCGCCATCGGCAATGCGCTCCGTATAGCCCTGAAGCCAGAGGGGTGGTCCATTGCCCAGGGGCGACGCCTCGCTTGGCCTGTGTCCGGCACAACCCCAGGCCTGTCCGCGATCCTTCCTGGCATGCAGACCGACATCGAACTGACCCATCCCGAAACCGAACGTCACGTGGTCATCGACACCAAGTTCACCCGAATTCTGACCAGATCGAACCACAGGGACGAAATCTTGCGAAGCGGGTATCTATACCAGATGTATGCATATTTGCGTACACAGGAACACATGGAGCAGCCTCCCAGTCTGACCTCGGAAGGAATTCTGCTCCATCCGCAAGTTGGCGGCAGCGTTGACGAAACCCTGGTTATTCAAGGACACCCTATTTCGTTTAGAACGATAGACCTGACCGCGCCCACAACAGAGTTTGCTTCGCAACTGCACAAGACTGCTACTGCGCAAGCGCGGATCGGAATTTGACGGCCCAATCCTGCCCTTCGCGATTTCGGGATGCCGCAATGTTACTTTCACCGAACCGGCCGTTCGACCGCTGGTGCAGCATTTTCGTGAGGCGGGCGGCAGCAATGCGGGACAAAGCGCCATTTTGCTGCGGCTGCGCAAATGGCTGCTTTAGGCCTGGCGCACCAATAGAACATTGCAGCAGGACACGTCGGTTAATCCGTATAGCTTCGGCAGGCATCGACCCCTACGGCTGTCGAGGCAAGTAGTTGATCTGCGTCGCGGATGAGATCAGCGATCCGCCTGTCCGCAAGGCGATACCGGACGAACCGACCTTCGTTCCTGCGACTGACCAGACCGCAATCCAAAAGGCAGCGCAGATGGTTCGAGACATTGGGCTGACCAAGCCCTGTTTGGGTAACGATTTCCTGCACGCTGCGTTCGTCCGACAGTAGCGCATCGAGGATCGCAAGACGGCTGGGGTCGCCGAGACCCCGGAAGAGCTTTGCCCGCGGCTCAAGGGTGTCAGCTGCCGAAAGATCGTCTTGAATGTTTTGCAATGTCATATCATTATCCACTGATACGTTAGCGGCGACTTCTTTCGCACGCTACCTTCAAGAGGATCGCATATGAGCCGAGCAGATAACACCACATTGCCTACAACGTCTTTGCCGATCCGGATGCGGGTGCATGGCATGGACTGCGCCAAGGATGCCGCCGAGATCGAACGGGCCGCTCGGTCTGCGGGCGTGGCTGAAGGCGATGTGAAGGTGTCTGCCGCAACCCATGTCATGACATTGCGGATCGCCGAAGACGACTTGCCGAAAGTGCGTCCAGCACTGGACGCAACCGGCTATGGCTTTGAGCTGATCAAGAGCGGGGATACATCGTCCGATCCGGCTTACAAAGACCCGAGCTATCGCCGCGCGCTCTGGATCGTGGTCCTGCTCAATCTCGGCTACGGGGTGATCGAGATGTTCGGCGGGTTCCTGTCCGGATCGCAAGCTTTGAAAGCAGATGCCCTGGATTTTTTGGGCGACGGCGCAATCACCTTTCTGGGCCTGCTCGCTATCGGTTGGAGTCTGACATGGCGGGCGCGGTCGGCGATGATCCAGGGCGTGTTCTTGGGATTTCTGGGGCTTGGCGTTGTCGGCAGCACAATCTGGCGTGTCCTGAATCAGACGACACCAGAGGCCGGGTTAATGGGAGCCTTCGCCGTGGGCGCGCTGATCGTAAACATTCTTGCGGTGCTGCCGCTGCTAAAACACCGCAAGGGCGACGCCAACATGCGGGCCGTATGGCTGTTCTCCCGGAACGACGCCATCGGCAACCTCGCCGTGGTGATCGCTGCCGGACTGGTCGCCTGGCTCGGCAGTGCCTGGCCTGACCTTATCGTTGCTTTCGCCATCGCAGGGCTGTTCCTGCATTCGTCATGGATGATCATCCGGGATGCGCGGAGTGATCTGTCAGAAACCGAGTGATCTGGCGGAAAAGCTGACGTGCGAACCGGAAACCGACATTCGCCACTGCGCAGCGAGTCCGGAACTTTGGCCTTGTTCCGGACCTTCTCCACAGCGCAGTATGGGCCCAAACCCGTACCTTTTTGTCACCAGCATCGGTGGTTTTTGGGAGGTGCCTTAAAGAAGTAGCCGCAAAATCCGGAACGTGCGGCCAGCGTCATACTATTCGGCATTCTCGGCCAGCCAAGCTGTCATTCGGTCAATTTCACCGACCTGCGCGGCGATTATTTCTCCGGCAAGTTCGATCATATGCGGGTCGTCACCATGTTCAAGCAGCACCTGCGCCATGTCGATTGCGCCCTGATGGTGGGCAATCATTGCGCAGGCGAATGCCACGTCGGCATCTTCACGCATCATACCTTCCTCCATCGCGGGCATGGTAATTGCCATTCTGCGCATATTCTCCTGCACGTGCTCTGGCATGGCATCATGATCGTCACTCTCCGACCGCGCGTTGTAAGCGGGATCGTCGTGACCCATCGCCGAATGATCCATTTCCTCCATAGCAGAAACTTCGGTGCACTGTTCGGGGGGCTCGAACCCGGCATCCTGTGCCCAAGCTGGTGCGGAAAATGCCAACGCCGCAATGGTAGTTGCGAGGGCGGTCTTGATGATGTTCATTTTCGAGTTCTCCTGTTTATGTCGATTTCCGAGAGGAACGGTGGAGGACGTTTCAGGCTGCGAACCACATCCCCAACATCCAGAGGCCCATGCCCATCATCATCAGGTTTTCCGTCAGGCTTACGAAACCCAGAGGCACGTTCGAGTTGCCGCCCAGACAGGCACATTTCAACTCTCGTTTGTCGATGTATACGGCTTTGAACACGCTGATCGCGCCCACCGTTGCAATGAAGAGCGCCGCAGGAGCAGCAAGCGGGGTCAACAACATACCCGTCATCAGAATACCCGCCCCCGTCTCAACCCACGGATAGACATAGGCGTATGGCACCCACTTTCGCGCCAACAGATCGTAGTTGAGGAACATCGTCGTGAAGCTTTCGATGTCGCGGAGCTTCTGCATCCCCAAAAGGATCATCGAGACCGAGATGAACCAGCCGAGCGTTTGCCATGTGATCGTGCCGAGGAAGCCAATGGACAGCGCGAGCGCCGTCGCGGCGGCCACGGCGAAGAGGTAGATCACCGGTTTGTAGGTCGTGGCCTTCGGATCGTAGTCGGTGAGCTGCTGGCGTAGGGCATCATAGCCACCGACGCGCTCGCCGTCGATCCAGACCTGCGGTGTGGTGGGAACGTCGTATTCTTCCTTGAACGCATCGACTTCTGACCGTTCGCGGAATAGCCGGTCATCGACCTTGAACCCATTGCGGTCCAGAAGCCAGCGTGCCTTTTGCCCTGCCGGGCACAGATGGTTCGGCAGAGCCATGCGGTAGAGAACAGCTGTTTTCCCGATCGCGGCGGTGGCGGGATCGGTTGTTACGTCGGCAAAGTCGCGGGTGTCCTTTGGCATTTCATAATCTCCTTGCGATCAGCGTCAGCGAGAGTTGCGGACAAAATAAACGATACCGGTGATCAGAAAGGCGATGAACAGCAGGGCGATCAGTCCCATGCCGCCCATCATTATCCAGCCTGTACCTTCGTGCATTTCACCATTCATCATTGCTCAGTTCCCTTCTTCGATGCGGGGAGTGCCGGGGGCAGCGTCCTCGTTGGCCTCGATATCCGCGATGTATCGCTTCATTTCCGCGATCTCGCCGCGCTGCGCCTCGATGATCGCATCGGCCAGCTCGCGGACGCGCGGGTCGGAAATGTTGGCCCGTTCGCTGGTCAGGATCGCGATCGAGTGGTGCGGGATCATCGCCTTCATCCAGGCGACATCGCCAACGGTGTCCTGAGACCGGACAAGATAAACCCCGGCGACGAAGGCGATGGCTGCGCCCGCGAAAATCGCGATGTTGGCTTTCCGGTTGGAATACATGCCCAGCATGAAAGCGAGCATGATGATCGCCATCATCCCGCCCATGTAGAGCGCCATCCACATCCGGGTCTGCGAGAAGAAGACGTGATCGAGGGCGTAGGTGTTGAGATACATCAGGCCAAACATCACAACCGTCGAGGTGCCGATCATAGCGAAGAACCGGCCATAGCCGCTGCCTTTGCCGCTTTTGCTATGGTGATGCGTGCCGTGTGAATCCATTGTAGTGTCCTCCTGGTATGCCATTTCCTGCCTTGTTTATATACCCATATGGGGTATATAACAAGATAGTCCGCGGCAGGTTCCAAAAGGCAGGGAGACGCGACACGTGAAGGCAAACAAGGACAAGACACTGGATCGGCTTTCCCGTCTGGAAGGCCAAGTGCGGGGCGTGGCTGGCATGGTCGAGGCTGACCGCTACTGCATGGATATTCTTGCGCAGACAGCCGCAATCCGGTCTGCGCTCCTTGGTGTCGAAAAGCTCATCCTGGAGAACCATGCAGAGCATTGCGTCGAGACCGCCATCCAGAGTGGCGATCCAGAAGAGCAGCGTGCAAAGTTCGGTGAGCTCATCGGGCTTCTGCAAAAGGCGTCGCGGTAAGCTTTTCAAATCTACATAGCACTCGGTCCGCTAAAATACATTTTTCGCACAAACGCCAATCGCCTTGATCGCCGTTACAATAAGCTCGTTGCTCAAACTCAAAACGGTCTTGAAGTTTGATGCCAGTGCGGCGAGAGCAGCCATTCGCTACATAGCAGAAATTGAGCAAAACGGGCTCAGAGCCGACATGCGGCGGCGCGGCAGCTCCATCACGAGGGAGCCACCACTGTATCGACGTCTTCGGCCGAGGGTGTGTGGAAACTCTGTCGCGTGGTAAACTTCCGCGAGGTTGCAGGAGACGGGTATGGCAGGTTTTATCGAGGGTATTCAGCGCGATCAGACAGCACTGTTTCCAGAGCGAATTGAGGACTGGATCGGTGAGGATCACCTTGTCCGCGTTGTCGATTTGTTTGTCGAGGAACTCGATCTTCCGACCCTTGGGTTTGTCCGCGCGGCGCCAGCGCGGACCGGTCGCCCCGGCTATCATCCTGGGGTTTTGCTGAAGCTTTTCATCTATGGCTATCTGAACCGGATCCCGTCGAGCCGCCGGCTGGAGCGGGAAGCAGGACGCAATGTCGAGGTGATGTGGCTGACCGGCAAACTGGTGCCCGACCACAAGACCATCGCCGATTTCCGGCGTGATAACGGGCCGGCAATTCGCAAGACCTGTGCGCAGTTCGTGGATCTCTGCCGGCGGATCGGGGTTCTGAAGGGCGATTGCATCGCCATCGACGGCAGCAAATTCAAGGCGGTCAACAACCGTGATCGCAACTTTACCAAGGGAAAGATCGCCAGCCGCCTCGCCCATCTGGAAGCCGATGTCGAACACTATATCGACGAGATGGTGCGCATCGACCGGCAGGAAGAGGGCGAGGTGCGGACCGAAAGGGTCAGCCATCTGGCCCACCGCTATGGCCGCATCCGGCAGGAAATCGCCCGGCTGAAGGCGATGGACAAGGCCCTCGCCGATGCGCCGGATGGCCAGATATCGCTGACCGATCCCGACGCCCGGGCCATGGCGACCAGTGCCCGGCTCAGCGGGCTGGTTGGCTACAACGCCCAGAGCGCGGTGGATACCGACACCCATATCATCGTTGCCCACGAGGTCACCAATCAGGGTTACGATCGCGACCAGTTGCACCCGATGTCAATGGCTGCCAAAGGCGCCCTCGGACGGGATGATCTGCACGTCATTGCGGACAAGGGCTATTTCAGCGGTGCGCAGATCCTCGCCTGCGACAGAGATGGGATCACTGTGACCGTGCCCCGGCCGGAAACCTCGGGGAACCGCATCAAGGGCATGTATGTGAAGGCCGACTTCGCCTATGAGCCTGCCCGCGATGTCTATGTCTGCCCGGCAGGCGAAGATCTGGTCTATCGCTACACGCGCGAGGAAGGCGGCCTGCAGGTCCGGCGTTACTGGATCAACGAATGTCAGCACTGCCCGCTGCAAACCCGATGCACCAGCGCTAAGGAACGCCGGATCACCCGATGGGAACATGAGCGTCTGGTCGACGCCATGCGCGAGCGCCTGCGCAGCGATCCTGATCCGATGACACTGCGGCGTTCAACGGTCTAACATCCATTCGGCACCATCAAGGCCTGGATGGGGACGACCCATTTCCTGACGCGGAGGCTGAAAAATGTCAGAACCGAGATGGCGCTGAACGTGCTGGCCTATAACATCAAGCGGGTCATCGCTCAGATCGGTATCCGGCGGCTGATCGAAGCTATCCCCACCTGATAGCCATCCGCTTGCCCGCATCCCCAGCAAGGCTCATGACCGTCGCGGCGCATTAACTTCCGGCCGCGAAGTCCAATCGGACAGAGTTTCCATACACCCTCGGCCCAGAGCCGCCGTTGGGACTGGGTGATCACGCCGCGGCGCAGCTTCACCGAAACGGTCGTTCGCGCGTCGTGCAACATTTTCAGACGGACAAGGTCTGCTGTGCGGGACGGAGCGGACTTCTTTGGCGATCAAATCGAAAGCGATGTTTTTCAAGTACCGCAAACGCATGTGGTCCTCCGCTTTGGTCAGCGTCGTTTTCTCAAGCTCCTCAATCAACACACCAATCGTCTCCAGTATCTGCCCAGGCTTTGTGAAGCGGCCGATGTTCTGATGCTCATCGCTCGGAGGCGAAGCTCGACCCGGTGATGGAGGTTTTCTGCGCGCTCGGACCGATTTCGAAAGGTCTCAGATATATGTCGATATGGAATCCGCGCTGGGTTATCCTGACAGAACGAGGTCAACAGCCCTGGCAGGGTAGATGAAATGAGTGCGCGGGAGCCAGGCGAAGCAACGGCGGGATCGGTCGCGCGGCCAGGTCGACCGAAGGGCTTCGATACCGCAACAGCGCTGGTTGCCGCGATGGAAGTTTTTTGGAAAAAGGGCTTCGAAGGCACATCGGTCGGCGACCTGCTTGACGCAACAGGTCTCAGCCGGTCCAGTTTCTACGACGAGTTCGGATCGAAGCATGACCTGCTCTTGTCCGCAATCCGGCATTACTGCGACATCAACAGGGACAGGTTGGCCGGGATTGCCGGGGAGGCCGTGACAGCGCGGGAGGCCATTCATGCCATGCTTGTGTCGATTGCAAATGTCGGCGGCACAAACGGTTGTCTTCTCGTCAATTGCATCACCGAACTGGCCCCCCATGACGAACACGTGCGCGCCATCGCTCAGGAACAGGGCGACCGGATTGAAAATCTGCTGGCAACGCTCATCATTCGGCATCAGGGCGGCGGAGCGGATTCCGAAGCCGACGCCAGAGCGCGTGCGCTGATCTCGCTCGCCTACGGCGCGACGCTGATGCGCAAGACGGGAATGGGCGAGGCGGAGATCAGCAAACTGCTGACGACCGGCGAGGCGATACTCGACTAAATTCTTCCGCCAGGGGAACTTTCGGGAGCATCGGACCGTTGGGGCAATGCGGAACGATCGTTCCAGTATTGTGGTGAGGGTGCCCTTAGGTTCCGGCTGATTGCCGGAATCGCGTTGGTCCCCGGCCTCCCGCTCCTTTGCGACAGTGCCCGGAAAGGGTCCGATAGGCGCGGGATCGATGCTGACACGATGCATCTGAACTGAACGGAGGAAACCGTCATGACCGACATGAAAGACGCAAAGATCGCAATTCTGTCCACCAACGGTTTCGAGCAGTCCGAACTGTTCGAACCGAAGCGCCAGCTGGAAGAGGCGGGCGCAACCGTCATCGTGATCTCGCCCGAGAGCGGCTCCATCAAGGGATGGGACAAGGACGACTGGGGCGAAAGCATCGATGTCGATCTTTCCCTCGATGATGCCCGGGTCGAGGATTTCGACGCCCTCGTTCTGCCCGGCGGGCAGATCAATCCCGACATACTGCGGACAAACGAGAAGGCCGTCAGGTTCGTGCACGACTTCTTCAATTCGGGCAAGACGCTGGCAGCGGTCTGCCACGCGCCCTGGCTGCTGGTCGAGGCGGGTGTGGTCGAGGGGCGCAACGTAACCTCTTATCATTCGATCCAGACAGACGTGAAGAACGCGGGCGGCAAGTGGGAAGACAGCGAGGTTGTCGTCGACCAGGCGCTCATCACCTCACGCAACCCCGGCGATCTCGACGCCTTCTGCGCCAAGATCATCGAGGAAGTGAAAGAGGGCCGCCATCAGCGCAGCGCCGTCTGACGCCCGGCGCGGCATTCCGGCCGGACCCCGGATCGGAGTGTCGCGCTTGTCAGGGCCGCGCGACCTGACATCGCGCGCGACAAAGCTCTCAAACAGGGAAAACAACCGATGCCCCACACCACCGCGAATGACGGAACGAAATTCCATATCCATGTCGAAGGCGACGGCCCCGACGTCGTTCTGATCCACGGCTGGCCGCTGGGCCACGAAATGTGGAAATGGCAGATCACCGCGCTGACCGAGGCGGGCTTTCGGGTGATCGCCCATTGCCGCCGGGGCTTCGGCCATTCTGAGCATGCAGGCGGCGGCTACGACTACGACACCATGACCGACGACCTGGCGGCGGTGATGAAGGAAACGGACGCGCGCGACGCTGCCCTTGTCGGGTTCTCGATGGGCGGCGGCGAAGTGGCCAGATACATGTCGCGCCACGGTGGCCGCAATGTCTCGAAAGCCGCGCTGGTCTCTGCCGTGACGCCCTTCATGCTCAAGACCGACGATAATCCCGATGGCGTTCCCGCGGAAACTTTCGAGGAGATGAAGCAGGGGTTGCGCGACGACCGCTCGGCTTTCCTCAAGGATTTCGCCAAGGATTTCTACGGCCAGGGCAGCTCGGGCGGCGGCGTGTCGGACGAGGTGCTGCAATGGACCCACGATCTGGCGATGCAGGCCAGCGAGAAGGCGACCATCGACTGTGTCGACGCGTTCGGCAGGACCGATTTCCGGCCTGACGTGGCGGCGTTCAGTGTGCCCACCCTCGTGATCCACGGCACCGCGGACCAGACCGTGCCGATCGACACGGCGGGACGCGCGGCGGCAGAGCAGATCGACGGAGCCGAGCTAAAGGAATACGACGGCGCGCCGCACGGCTTCTTCGCCACCCACACCGACCAGCTGAATGCTGACCTGATCGCGTTTCTGCGTGGGTGAGAAAATGAAAACCGACCTGACGATCAACGGCGAAGCTCGCACGCTCGACGCCGATCCGCGCACGACCCTGCTCGATGCGTTGCGGACGCATCTTCGGCTGACCGGTACCAAGAAAGGCTGCGATCATGGACAATGCGGGGCCTGCACCGTGCTGGTGAACGGCCGGCGGATCAATTCGTGCCTGACGCTTGCCTGCATGCATGACGGCGACGAGATCACGACGATCGAAGGGCTTGGCGAGCCGGGTGACCTTTCGCCCCTGCAGCGCGCCTTTGTTACGCATGACGGCTATCAGTGCGGCTATTGCACGCCCGGGCAGATCTGCTCGGCCACCGCGATGCTGGAAGAGGCGAAAGCGGGCTGGCCAAGCCATGTTACCGACGACGTGACCTCTGCGCCGGAACTGACCGACGCCGAGATTTCGGAACGGATGAGCGGCAATCTCTGCCGCTGCTCCGCCTATCCCAACATCGTCGACGCCATCCGCGAGGTCTGGAAGGACAAGCAATGAAACCGTTCGATTACAAGCGCGCCGCCTCGGCGGAAGATGCCATCGGTGCGGCGGCCAGTGGAGCCACGATCATCGCGGGCGGCACCAACCTGCTGGACCTGATGAAGCTGGAGGTGATGGCCCCCGAGACGCTGGTGGACATCAACCGGCTTGATCTCGGGCAGATCACTGTCTCGGGCGACGGATTGCGCATCGGCGCACTCGTGACGAACAGCGACCTGGCCGCAGATAAGACGGTGCGGCGGGACTACCCCGTGCTGGCCAAGGCGCTGCTGGCCGGGGCGAGCGGACAGCTTCGCAACAAGGCGACAACGGGCGGCAATCTGCTGCAGCGCACCCGCTGTTATTACTTCTACGACACCGCGATGCCCTGCAACAAACGCGACCCCGGCAGCGGCTGTGCGGCGATGGAGGGCTTCAACCGCATCCACGCGATCCTGGGCGCGAGCGAACATTGCATCGCCACCCATCCCAGCGACATGGCGGTGGCCATGCTGGCGCTGAAGGCGGTGGTCGAAGTCGAAGGGGAGGACGGCGCGCGCAGCATCCAGCTGGACGATTTCTACCGGCTGCCCGGAGACACCCCGCAGCATGAGACCGTGCTGAAACCCGATGAGCTTATCACCGCCGTGACCCTGCCCGCGCCCGTCGCATCGACGCAGATCTACCGCAAGGTGCGCGACCGGGCGTCCTATGCCTTCGCGCTGGTCTCGGTCGCCGCCGTGATCGGGATGGAGGACGGCAAGATCGCCCATGCGGCACTTGCCTTCGGCGGTCTCGCCCCGCGCCCGTGGCGCAACGATGCACTGGACCGCGCGCTGGTCGGCGCCGAGCCTTCCGCCGCCCTGTTGGAAGAGGCCGCCGACATCCTGCTGGAAGACGCCACTGGTCATGGCGGCAACGATTTCAAGATACCGCTCGCGCGCCGCACGCTGATTGCCGTGCTGGAGGAGGCCACCAAATGACCACGCATCTGAAGATGGACGAACCCGACAACCGCAATCGCCTCGATGACATGGCGCAAGGTGTGATCGGCCAGCCGCTCGACCGCCCCGATGGTCCGCTCAAGGTTTCGGGGCGCGCCACCTACGCCAACGAATACGCCGTCGACAACCTCGCCCATGGCGTGCTCGTTCGCGCAACGGCTGCAAAGGGCCGCGTCTCGCGCGTGGATGCGGAGGCTGTCGAGGCGATGGACGGCGTGCTCGCTGTCATCACCGACGAACGTATGCTGCGCAATCCCGCGCAGGGCACCGCCAACGAGGCCCCGGTGCAAAACCCGTCCGAGGTGGCTTACTTCGGCCAGCCCATCGCCTTGGTCGTGGCCGATACGTTCGAGCAGGCCCGGCACGGCGCGCAGTCCCTGGTGATCGAGATCGAGGGCGAGACGGCGGCGGTCGATCCCGAAGCGGACGGTACCGAAGTCGAAAGCCCCGACGGCACCAGCCAAGGCGATCTGGAGAAAGCGATGGAGGACGCCGCGTACAGCGTCGATGTCACCTACCGCACCCCCGGCCATAACAGCGCCGCTATGGAGCCGCATGCCTCTATCGCAGAATGGGAGGGCGATAGCCTGACCTTGCGCGGCAGCTATCAGATGCTGAAGTACAACCGTAACGAACTGGCCGACAGCCTCGGGATCGACCCGGAAAACATCCGCATCCTGTCTCCCTATGTCGGCGGCGGCTTCGGCTCGAAGCTCGGCATCGCGCCCGAGGCGGTGGCGGCGGCGATCGCGGCCAGGCAGTTGAAGCGTCCCGTCTCGGTCGCGCTGACCCGCCCTCAGGTGTTCGAGGCCGTCATGCGCCGGTCGGAATCGCGCCAGCGTATCCGTCTGGCGGCGGACGCGGACGGTCGGCTGACGGGGATCGGCCAAGAATCGCTGGTCTCCAACCTGCCGGGCGAGAGCTTTTCAGAGCCGGTGGGACAGGCGACACATTTCCTCTATCGCGGTGAGAACCGCGAGATCGGCGAGAAACTCGCCCGCGTCAACCGCACCTGTGCCGGTTCCGTCCGCGCACCGGGCGAGGCCATCGGCATTGTCGTCCTCGAGAACGCGATGGACGAGCTGGCCCATAAGGCGGGGATCGACCCGGTGGAGCTGCGCAAGCGGAATATTCCCGAAGATCATCCCGAGAACGGCAAGCCGTTCTCGTCTCGCCGCTTCGCCGATTGTCTGGATCGTGGAGCGGAGAAGTTCGGGTGGGCCGATCGCAAGGCCGGCGGTATCCGCGAGGGGGAGTGGCTCATCGGCACGGGCATGGCGTCGGCGGTGCGGGTCAACATGCTGATGGATTCCAGAGCGCGGGTGACGCTGGACGCGGAGGGCAGGGCGACGGTCGAGACGGACATGACCGATTTGGGCACCGGGACATACGCAATCCTGACCCAGATCACCGCCGAGATGCTGGGCCTGCCGGTAGAACGGGTGACGGTGACGCTTGGCGATACCAGGTTGCCAGCCGCCTCCGGCTCCGGCGGGTCCTGGGGCGCGGCGTCGAGCGGTTCTTCTGTGTTTCTTGCCTGCGAAGACATTCGCGGGCAGATATGCAGCCGGCTTGGGTGCGAAGACGACCAGCTGACGCTGAAGGACGGTGCGGCGATCTTCGACAACACCACCACACCGCTGGAAGATATTCTCGACGGCGGAAGTTTGACCGCCGAGGGCCAAATCGAACCGGGCGAGGCGGGCGAGAAGAGCCGCCAAGCGACCTACGGCGCCTATTTCGCCGAGGTTGCGGTCAGCGCCGTAACCGGCGAGACGCGGGTTCGGCGGATGCACGGCACGTTCTCGGCGGGCCGGATCCTCAACGCCAAGACCGCGCGGTCGCAATGCCTCGGCGGCATGGTCTGGGGTATCGGCATGGCGCTGACCGAAGAATTGGCCTTCGACCCGCGCGATGGACATATCGTCAATCACGATCTCGCCGAATACCATATTGCGGTCAACGCGGATGTACCGCAGATCACGGTGGACCTGCTGGAGGAGCGTGACCCATGGGCCAATCCGCTTCAGGCCAAGGGGATTGGCGAGCTGGGCATCTGCGGTGCGGCGGCCTCGATCACCAATGCGATCCATGACGCCACCGGCGTGCGCGTGCGGGACTATCCGGCGACGCTCGACAAGGTGATCGCCGGGATGTGAAGACCGGATCGATATGTCCCGGAGCCGAAGAAATCGGCATCTCTCGAGAACTGCGGCGCAGGCGACATAACGAAGACAGTTCGATTATCGCAACTGCAAGGACATCACGCGGGAGCCCAATCCATACGGCGAACAGGCATCGGTGCGGTCAACTTGCACAGAGCTTAGCAACCATTCGGCCTGAACTCGCAAGCCCAAGGAAAAATGTGACCAAAACCTTCGACAAGCATAAATCCAATCACGAAATTTCCTTGCCAGGTTAGGGAGCGGCCATTCATGCTGCGCGCGGCAATCTGAAATTTGGGCTCAGAGCCGACATGCGGTGGCACGGCAGATTACGCACCCAAGTTAGCCAGCTCCGCGCGACGCACTCGGCCCAGAGCCGCCGTTGACTGTGCAGCTCCCATACTGCAACCGCAGCCCGCATTCCCGACGTTCGCTGCTCCTGCAGAAAACCCCACTTAGCGAAGCAGAACTCGCATGGAGTTTTTTGCTGTAAAGCACAGATAACTCGAATCTTTCTGCGTGGCGAACATTCCAGCCGTTGTAGACCAATGCGGGGCCTTCTACTATTAAACAACAGCGTCACGTTCAGTGCGGCAAGCGCTTGTGAGAGAAGATCATGACTGACACCATCATTGCGAGGCGACTGAGCGGCGTTGACGCCGATGGCAAAATATTTGAGCTGCCCCAAGCTGACCTTCTAGGCCGGAAGAAACCCATCGTCGTTTTGGGCGATGCTGGAATGGGAAAGACGACACTACTAGAAGAAATCGGACAAGAGGCTGGCTACAAATTTGTTCACGCAAGACGCCTGATCCGATCGACCAATCCCTTAAGTCTCTTGGGTGACGCGACTACCTTCGTCATTGACGCATTAGATGAATTAGCGGTTCAAGCTGAAGGAGATGCTGTCGATGCTGTCCTAGCTTCTCTAGAAGAATCAGGGTTTCCCAACTTCATTCTTTCATGCCGAGTGGCTGATTGGAGAAGCGCCACGAGCGTACAAGCTATGGGGGACGCCTATGGCAATGATCCACTGGAGCTATTTCTGGAACCAATCTCTAGAGACGATGCCCGTAGTCTGTTGTCGAAGGATATGGAAGGTGACCGCGCCGAGGCTGTTCTCGCCCACTTTGAGGAAAACGGTCTTGAAGGGCTGTTTGGCAACCCTCAAACGCTGAAGTTGATTAGAGCGGTCGCAAACAGTGAAGAACTGCCCACCTCGAAAGCGGCGCTGTTCCGACTTGCAGTGGCGAATTTGTGGGCCGAGCACAGTCAACAAAAGCCGAATGCCTCGCTATCCAGGTTAAGTGAAAACGAAGCTCTTGATGCTGCTGGGGCTGCATTTTCTTCTCTCATTCTAACTGGCAAGAGAGCAGTTTCCAGATCACCTGTTCCGGCGATGGACCAAGATGATCTTTCTTTGACGGAAGTGGGTATGCTGGCATCACGGCAAGCTCTTGATGCGGTCCTAGGCAGTCGGTTGCTCACAAGCAACGTTGAGGGCGACCCAGATAGGTTCAGCTACACGCACAGGAGCGTTGGCGAGTTCCTCGCGGCTCGTTGGCTTGCGCAAAAGGCGGAAACTGACAGAAAACGACGACGCCTGCTTAAGCTGTTTCATGGATATGGGCTTGTTCCCGCTAGTCTGAGAGGTGTGCACGCATGGCTTGCCCAAGACGCTCGCCTGGCCACGCATGTTATTGCTGCCGATCCAATGGGAGTGGTGGAGTATAGCGACACTGATGACTTTTCGGATTCTCAGTCGCGTGCTCTTTTGGAAGCCCTCTTCGACCTAGGTGACCGGGACCCCAGGTACTATGACTTTGACAAGACACACTCATTGAAAGGTATTGCGAAGACATCTCTTCACAAAGAAATCAGAGACTTAGTTGTATCTAGGTCAACGCCATTCTTTCTAAGAGCAATGCTCTTGCATTCGGTTTTTGGGTCCCCCGTTGCGCCTTTGCTCTCTAGAACCCTCAAAGACATGGTGCTTGATCCAAATGTGACGTTCCACGAACGACGAATAGCTGGTGATGCACTGTCCGATTTGTCACAAGATGAGATTGACTGGGCTCAGATGCTCGCAGATCTTCACAGTCTAGCGGATGAAAATTCGCTACGACTCGCGGTGGAGTTACTTCCTGGTATCAGCTTCGCAGGTCCAACGGACACCCAAATCGTTGAGTTAATCGTAGCGTTTAGCGGGCTCAGCCTGTGTGCACTTCCTCACAAACCGCGACATAGGATCGGTGGGGTGCTGTGGGGTTTAGAGAAACGGCTTCCGGATGAACGGATCGAACCCGTTCTCGACATTTTGGCCGACTACCTCAGTGCCCTGCTCGGCAAAAACTTCGATCGTTTCGAGAACTCAGATGCCATCAACGTGGTCTATGCGCTAACCGAAAGACGCTTGGCTTTGGGTAATGTCGACCCGATTAAACTATGGAAGTGGCTATCGTCTATTGGAGAATATCGTGGCTTTCGAGACGATTCTCAGAAAGCAATCTCAAACTGGCTGAAAAATAACATTTATGCGAGACGAAAAATTCAGCGTTTTGCATTGTTGGAAGAGGATGGCTCCAAGACGGTCTGGATGCGGGGTTGGAGGCTCAGAGACAGACTCAACGGGCTGTACCCAGATGAAGGCGATATCATTGCCCTTCTAGAGTGTCTTGACCCTTTGGCCGAGGCCGAAGGAGACCGCTGGAAGGACCTCGTAAGCTTATGCCCGCACGATGAGGAACGCGGAGAGAGCGTGCGCAAAGCAGCCATTCCTTTCGCGATCGATAGAGATGGCCAGGCTTTCCTCCAACAACTAGCCAACCCACAGGTTCCAGATTGGCAGATAGAACAGGAAGATCGAGACCGAAAACGAAACGAGAAACAGCAGAAATCTTGGGCGGAGCACCGAGCCAACTTTCTCCAACACATCGACGATCTTCGCGGCGGGCGATATGGCGAAGTCGTTAATCCTGCTAAGGCGTACTTGAACCTTTTCTCGGACATGGGCGACGACGTGCCCGCCCATGAACGGATTGAGCAATGGTTGGGCCAGGAACTTCAAGCTGCTGCGTTCGAAGGCTTCGAAGCTTTTCTTTCGAATGAAAGATCAACGCCATCCGCGCAAGAAATTGCTACTTCCTACGCCGAAAGCAAGCGCTGGGACGCCGCATATATTTTCGTCGCTGCAGCTGCTGAGAGGGTTCGCAACAATAGGCCTTTTGATGATCTGTCTGACGAGAGGCTACTCGCTGTTCTTCTTGAAATTCGATTCACCCATATTTTGGATCATGCCAAAATCGACAAAGTTTCTGAAGTTGTGGAGAGAGAAATCAAGAGCAGACCAGGGCTTTGGGAGAAGTTTTGGCGCTTGCGAGTGGAACCACAGTTGGAAGCCCAAAAGGGACACGTTGATGGGCTCTATGAGATTGCCCGTGGCACGACTGGCGATGACATGGCGACCAACCTGGCATGTGAATGGCTCGAACGGTTTCCGAACATGTCGCATCGAGCAGAAACAGAGCTTATCGACTGTGTCATAGCAGCTGGCGATTTCAGGTTTTTGAAACAATATGTCGGCAAACGTAGAGCGAGCAATATCGACGATAATGAACGGCGCTCTGACTGGGACGCGGTTGCATTATTTGTCGACTATGAAGCTGTTCAAGAAGAGATTTTAGGCGCGCGGCGTGATGACCGCGACTTCCTTTGGCACTTGCGATCTCGTTTCGGTCGACGCCGAGATGAAGGTCAGCCGGTACCACTTTCTGCCGCGCAGCTTTCTTGGATCATACGATGCTTTCGAAAGCTTTGGTCGAACGTGCCTCATCCCAGTGGCGGGACAACGGGCGACGCAAATCCTTGGGACGCTGCAGACTATCTGGGTACACTGATTAATCGCCTTGGGGGCTTAACTTCGGACGAAGCAGTTGAAGAACTGCGCGCGCTTTGTGACGCACCTGAGGATGGCTATACAAACTACCTGAAGAGGACCCTTGCAGAACAGGCGCAAAAGGTTGTCGAAGAAAATTATGTGCCTCCCAGACTTGCCGATCTCGAGTCAGTGCTCAACGATGGGCAACCGCAAACAATGGATCAACTTCAAGCAGTTGTTCTGGAAGAGTTACTTGAAGCACAACGCAAAGTTCGGTCCCACCCAGTTGATTGGTACAAAGACTTTTTTATGGACGACGTTCCCAAGGACGAAGAAGACTGCCGAGACACTCTCTTGAAGATGCTTGGGGACTATCCGTACGGAATTCTCTGTGAGCCAGAAGGCCATCTCGCCGATGACAAGCGCGCAGACATACGGTGCACAATTAAACGGCTGATGTTACCCATTGAAGTCAAGGGGCAATGGCACAAGGACCTCTGGCACGCCGCGGACACACAACTCGACAGGTTATACAGCAACGATTGGCGTGCTGAGCGCAAAGGTATTTACCTTGTGTTTTGGTTTGGCCCCGAAGTCCCGCAAAACAAGAAGCCAAAATCACCGACCGGTGGCGCGAAACCCCCAGCTTCTGCAGAAGAGCTTAGACTTGCTCTCATCGAAAACAGCGTCGTGGCCAAGAAAGGCGACGTTGAAGTCTTCGTAATGGACGTGACGAGGCCCTAGGCGTGGTGATTGCTCGAGCCTCTCAGAACACGCTACGGTCAAAACTGCTTCATAGCGGGGTCGTTCTTCTTCGAGCTCTTCCGAGGGCTGGACGAACCTCTCTGTTGTCAGCTCTGGCCGCCGAAATGGACGATGGTTCAGCAGTGATGTCGGGGGAGCAGCTTGTTTGCATGACGCATCAAGAAATCCACACTGCATTCAGCGGGAAAGTCCTGTGTGTCGACGCAATAGATGGGGCGCAAGTACCAAAAGTAGAATCGATTATCCGCTCATGCACCGAACACCAGCGTTCCGCGCCCAGGTTCATTCTAGTGGGCCGAAATGCAAAGACAGATCAAATGCTTAATAGTTTACTGATTGGGATAATGACAGACTTGGAGCTTACGCCGATCCAAGTCATAGAACATTTAAACGATAGCAAACCGCTGATGACTACTCAGGGTCCGTCGAGCACCACGGCCCCTCAAGCCCAATCCATCAATGCGCCCGTGTGGAGCAAAGAAGCCCTTTGGCTACGCGGTGGACTTCCCGAGAGTCTATATGCAGATAGCGACGAGCAAAGCTTCAACTGGAGATTGAATTACCTTGCTTCTCTGCTCAATCAAGATCTGGACTGTTGGGGCATCGATGCAAGTGATCGTCTCCCTGATGTCTTTCAGTATGTCGCCAACACCAACGGCGAGCAATTTGACGATGCGAATTGTGCAAAGAACCTTTCTGTGAAGAGAGAGAGTATCAGAAAATCACTAAACCTACTTGAAAGGACAGGCCTCATACGTCGCTTGCCGAACTGGCCAGCCGGAAGCAATCAGAGTCTCAACTCCATGCCGGTTTTCTACGTCAGAGACTGTGGTTTGCTGCACGCTGCTCTTGGCATTCGGTCAACGGAACAGCTTTCGAGGCACCACGCACTTGGACACAGTTGGGAGAGCTTCGCAGTCGAGGCGATCGTCAATGCTTCAAATGGTAATGCGACGCCTGCGTTCTATCGAGACAACGAGAAAAACGAGATCGACCTCGTCCTGAGGTGTTCGAGCGACGCGATCTACGCAATCGAGATTAAGGTGAATTCAGATGCGAAGGCGAAAAAAGGTTTTGCGATTGGATGCAATGCAGTTGGAGCAACACAAAGGTTGGTAGTCCACTCCGGCGAAACGGATATCACTTCAGATGAGGGTGTGCCTCGGCTCACGCTTGTTTCCGCGTTAAAGCAATTGCCACTGTAGCGACTCGCGCCAGGGTCCACTCAATCCAAAGTCTGCTTGTGTAGCGCAGAACCATCAGTGATGCACCCGCAGCGAACTTCCGCTTCCCGCCCTCTATGACCGTCAGACCATGCCCACCGCCCTACCGGTGAATTGGCTTTTTGCCACCCTCCTCCTGCAGCATCGCTTCCATGTCGTTCAAGCCATCGACTGCAGAGCGCATCTGCGCCTCATCATCCACTGTGTCGGAATCCGCAACCTGGCCCTCAAAATCCATCTCCATCTGCCGCTGTTCCTCTGCGACGACAGCTTGAACGACGGGTGCTGTCTTCTTTGTGGCGACATCGGTTTGCACTGAAGATTGGCCATCAGCAGCCTGGCGTGCGGCCTCAACGTCGGCCTCAGATCCGCCTGACCCGTCCGGTGGCGGCCTCATCGGCATGGCGCGCACACTTAGCGGCAGAGTGCCCTGCGGCCCCCCTCCCCCCGGCTCCGGAAACGGCAACTCGCCCGACTGTGCCGCGTGGATCGCTTTGAAGAGTCGGTCGTCGAAGTACTGGATCCGTTTTGCCCGGACAGGCATTTGCGCATCGATGACCATGACGATCTCGTCGAGCGGCAGGCGGCGGGCCTCGTCTTCGGGGAGCAACGAACTTTCTTCGGTCCGGGTCGACTGGCTGCGCCCTTCGAAGGGGTTCTTGCCGATGGACTGAGACCGCGTGACCACGGTCTTCGTGGTCTTGCCGACAGCCTTGCTCAACTCTTCGACGGTCTTTTCATCGGAGGGCGTCAGGTAGAGCTTCACGCCCGCATTCCCCTGCAAGGCGCGGCGGGTGTTCTCGCCATAGATTTCATCGAGGGCGGGGATGGTTTGGGTGACCACTGCCAGATGACCACGATAGGTCCGCAGGGTCTCGATGCTCTCGACCACGATGGGCATTTTGCCCAAGCGATTGAACTCATCGAGCATGATCATCACCGGCCAGGGCTCGTCGGGGCCGGGGTCTTTTTCCTGCATGGCGGAAAGAAGATCGGAGAAGAAGAGGCGGATCAGCGGCGCGAGCGGTTTCACCATCAGCGGCTGGACCACGAGATAGACTGAAAAGGGCTTCTTGCGGATCGTCCGGAAATCAAAGTCCGAGACTGCCGTCGCTTCATCGATGGCCGGGTTCTGCCATTGATCGAGCCCCGAGGTCATCAGGAGCGAGACGTAAGAGGTCAGCGTGTCGTTGTTGGTCGAGGCGAGCCGCGTGAAGATCAGCTTGGCGGCCCTGTTATCGACCTCATGCCCCCGCGCGAAATACTCCTTCTGCTTGTTCCCTCCGGAGGCCGCGATGCGGTAGATCTCGCCCAAGGTGGGGCGCTTGCGCTGGAAGGCCAGCAGTCCTGCCGCCACAAAGAGATCGATCCCGCCTTTGAGGAGGCCCTGCACCCGGTCATTGTCGCTTTGCAGGAAGAGCGTCGCCAGGAGCTGCAGTTCCATCTGCTGGCGCGCGGGATCTTTCAGCTCAAAGATACGCAGGAGCGGGTTGTAGCGATGCGTGCGCTTTCCCTCCCAATCGGTGGGGGCAAAGCGATAGACCTTGTCGCCTTGGGCCGCACGGTGGCGGGCCGTGGCCTCGAAACACTCCCCCTTCACATCGAGCGTCACGGCGGAGCCTTGCCAGGTCAGCAGGTTCGGAATGACGAACCCGGAGGTCTTGCCCCGGCCCGTCGGCGCCACGATCAGCGCATGCGGGAAGACCTTGGAGCAGATGTACTTGGCGCGGGACTTCGGGGAACCGAGCTTGCCGAGGATGAAGCCGGTGCCGGGCGCGCCGAAAAACCCGTTGGCCTTCATCTCGCGCGCACTCTGCCAATGGGTCTGGCCAAAGCGTGTCAGGGCGGACCCCGAGAGGGCGAGGCTCAGCATGAGGCCGGCGGCAGCGAAGCTGCCGATGATCAGGTGAATAAGTTGCGCGTCCTCCGGGCGGCGGTCCAGGATCGCCAGATAGTTCTGCGCGATATAGGCAAAGTCGATCTCGGCCCCGAAGCCGAGATCCTGGTAGGTCAGCACCGCCGAGGCGATGGTATAGCCCATGGCCCCGGTCACCAGCGTGACGAGAAGCACACCGGTCGCGATCCGCGCTTTTCCCATGGAGGCGCTCAATGGACCTGTCCCCGCTCGCTCTCGCCATCCACGTCTGTAGTGCGGTGTTTTTCATACTCGGCGTCGGCAAGTTCATCGACCACCTGGCGCAAGGCCTCGGTGTTGGCCGTCGCCGCATTGGATTGCAGGTAGACCTTGGCGACATAGAGCCGGTCGAGACGGTCCTCGAGAACCTTGTCCAGCGCATCGGCATCGCCGGATGTGAGCCGGCCCAGTTGGCGGTCATCCAACACCCGCGCGATCTCGCCGCGGAAAGCGTCCCGCTCCGCCTCGGTCTCGAAGGGCGCGGACAGCTCCCCGGCCCGCTCATGGTCCAGGACACGCACAATCTCCTCTGCAAGACGGTCGGCACGTTCATCAGACCGCATCGCCGTTTCATCGCGGGCTGCGAAAGCTTCGTCGCGTGTGCCAACCCCAATCCCGTCGCGTAACTCGGTTTCGCGGCGGACCTGATTAATGGCGTCCGTGTCCCGTATCTCGACGACAGCGGCATAGGTCGCGCCGAGCCCACGGGCGAGGTGGGACGGCATGTCCGGATAGCGCGCGCGCAAGTCATCCGCGACAGCATCCGCAACAGGCGTGCGGAGGTCGCGTCCCTCCATGATCCGGTCGACCTCGCGGGTGATCTCGCTGGCGCGGGCCGCATCGGTGATGATCTCCCTGTAGGGTTCAGACCGGTCGATCACATCGCCTGGGCGTGCGAGCAGGTCTGGGTGTGCTTCGAGATACGCGCGTTGCTCCGTCTCGATCCGGCGCTCCGCCCGTGAGACAACCTCCCAGTCCCGATCCTCGATCTGCTGCGCGGTGAGGCCGTCTGCGCGCATTTCCTGACGGATTGTCCCTTCCATCGCCCGGACTGCGCCCTCATGATAATGGAACTGCTCGCTGACCGGTTCCGCTTCCATGACACCATCCCGGCGCAGCACGTTTTCCCGTTCCAGAAGCGTGCCAAGCGCGACATGCACATCGTTGAGAATGTCGCGCGCCTGTTCCAGATCGGCGCGGCGCTCGAGGTTCAGGTTCCGCGCCTCGGCCACTTTGGAGAGATCATTGGCGATCCATTGATGCTCGAGCGCTGCATTTGACGCGCCCGTCTCGATCCGGGCCACCACTTCCGATGTGCTGATCCCGGTGCCCCGTAGTGCCGCGTCAATGCGCGATCTCAGGTCGGGCTCCCCCAGTCGCTCGCGCTGGCTGGCGTCGATATTGGCTTCGGAATAGATCCCGCCCTCCGAGGGGGTCTCTGACAGCGTGGATGATCGCAGCCCCAAGGGCTGCATGTGCTGGACCTGCGTCTGGATCTCGATGAGGCGCTTTTCCAGCACGGGACGTTCCGCGTCAGATTTTTCGGCGATCATGCCCTGGACCCGCGCGAGCTTCTCCGCATAGAGGCTTCTCAGGTCCTCGAAACTTTGATCCTCGGCCATATACACATCTCCTGTTCGGTCCACCTGCCCGCCATGCGCCAGCACCTCGCCCGCGCGAAATAGCGCCGCGGCAATATCCTCGCGGGCCTCGCGGGAGGCCTCCGTGGCAAGCGAATGGTAGACGGTTCTGGTGTTGGCGATCTCCGCCAGCGTCCGGGCTAGGTCGGTCCCAACGCGTTCCCGCTCGCGGGGCGCGCGGCCCTCGTCTTTCGCGGCGTAGACCTCGCGGGTAGGGGCTGGGTAATGTACAGCCCCGCGATCCACCCGCCGCGTGGCTTCCAGGCGCACACCATACTTTTCCGCCTCCTCGACCATGGCGAGGCGAAAATCATCATAGTTGAAGCGATGGTTGCGCCCCAGAAAGAAGAACTCGCCTTCCTGCGAACGGCGGTTCAGCACTAAATGCGCATGCGGGTGATCGCGGTCCTCATGCACCGCGATAATGTAGTCGAAATGCCCCGCGTCGGTCTGGAAGAACCGCTCGGCCACGTCCGTCGCAATGTCGCGCACATCCTCGCCGCGCGTGCCGATGGGGAACGACATGAGCATATGGGTGGTCTGTCCGAGCTTGGGCTTGAAGCCCGCATCCCACCGTTTGGCAAAGCGCTCGGTCAGGTCCTTGATGTCACCGGCCTCGAGCTTCGCCTTGCCGTCCAGAAACCCACTGCTGTCCACGATATGGGTGGACTTGGTGGTGAGGTAATCGAGCTGGTTTGCGAGCTGTGATTTGGTATGCGTACCCCCGCCCCGGATCGCCTTGAAGACCGCTGGCCGATGCCCCGCTGCCGCGCGCGTAAGCTGGGTCTGCTTGGCGACATGCAGCCCCTGCATCGAGCCCCGGACGCGGCTCCAGCCATCCCGAAAGACCTCGCCCGTGACGGCATGGACGGCATCATTCAGCCGCATGGGCAAACTCCCTCAGCGCGGCCGTGGCCCGCAGCTGCATCGCGTCTCGACGGCGGCGCAGGAGCAGATCGATCTCGTCTGCAGAATCCAGAATGAACCTCGCCAGCCCGCGCATCTGCGCAAGGCGCAATTCGGTAAACTCGGCACTCGCGCCCCCCACGGCCCCCTGCTCCCGCCGGTTGGCCCGCGTCATCTGCTTGGCAATTTGCGCGACCCCATTGCCGACCTCATGCAGCGAGGCGCGGTAGCGCGCCATCTCGGCCGCCATCTGCGCGTCCGGAACGAACACCCCGCCTGCCGCCTGAATGAGCCGCCGCAGCCCCTCGGCACGGCTCTCGATCCCGGCCTCGGCCAGCACCTCGTCGAGTGCCGCGAGCTCCGCAGCCGTGACCTTTACACTGACCGCTGAGACCGGAATTGCGGCATCCGTCTGGCGCTCGGCATCTGCCTTCAAGGTGTATTGGATCGCCCGCGGCGACACGCCGAACCGCTCCGCCAGGGCCGATGTGGTCACACCTTCCGCAGCTTCGCGAACGATCTCCATGCGTTCCGCATCTGAGAGACGTTTTGAGCGCGACATGCGAAGAAAGACCCCCTATTTCCTGCCACCTTCCACCAAGGCTGCCCCTACCTTACGATAATATAACAAGATGTCAATTATATACTTACGTCGCTTTCAGTCTCAGGCAGCCTTGGTGTCCGCTTCACGCCGCAGCCCGCAGGGGCGCGGCTCTGCCGCCCTCACCACCGGGCGACCCACCTGCCCTAAGGGTCCCGTCCGCCAGCCCCGCCCGAGGCTCTGGCCGAACACGCATGTGTTCGGACGGAACCGCGGGCGGGCGCAAACCCCACCGACAGGGCGGACAGGCAGGGTCAAGGAGGGCCAGATTTGGCTTGCCAAATCTCTGCCGCAAAAACCGGGAGGCCCTGGCCGATAGGTTTTTGTGGATGGCCCCCTTGAGGCTGACTGGCCGGTCTGTCGCGGCCTGATCATTCCGGGCGGAGTGCGTCCGTTGAACGCGCAGGGACCGGCATCCCTGGAACAGGGATCGGGCCGCCCCAAGATCGTGCTGGGGCGGCCCATCCTCGTCAGAGGATTTAGTCCTGGGGATCTTTCGCGCTCGGTGGGAACATCACCAGCTCCGAGACCGCGACCGGGAAGTCGAGCTTGAGGCTGAAGAACTCCGCGCCGTCCCCGTTGCGGGTGTTGCGGAACATCGCACCCACGCGCTGAAAACGGGTGCGCTCCTGGCCATCGGTGTCGGTGAACTTGACGGGGACGGTGGCGACGTAGTGGTTGGTCATTTGGGTTACTCCTTGTTGCGATGGGGATCATCCAGCACGGGGGCAAGAGGCCCGGTCGCAAGCGCAAATGCGGAGGGTCCGCGGCCAGCCGTGGAAGCCGTATTTGTGCTTGCCGAAGCGGGAGCGGAGGGCACGGACGGGCCGACCCCGTGCGATCCACATCTATGAGCAAAAAGGAGTGATCCGGATGACCCTTGCCATCACGCAGCCGCCACCTTCCGCGTCCGCGTCCCGCCGAGCCTGGCCGGGGTGCTGACGGAGCCCGCCCGCGTGGATGCGATGTTCCGAAACACGCCCCGAGGGACGTGCAGGTCTTCAGCCTCATGTGCGACGTCTCGACCCCTCGCGTCTTGCGCTGCTGACGATGTGCGTCATGGGCTCACCATCCCCATCCCGTACCGATGCGGATGGGCCGCACTCTGACGGACTGGGTAGAGGGATGGCAGTGCCGGCCGCTGCAGACTGCCGATCACGCATGACCGATCGCACGCGCCATGAGACATGACGAAAGGGCCGCGCCAAGCGCGGCCCCCTCTCTTCAATCCTGCGACGCCTTCTTCGCCGGGTCAGCAACCCGCATGACCGTCAGGCCTTTCGCTTCCGCCTTCTGCCCGAGGTTCAGCGCGACCCCGTTGCCACCGAAGAGAACAACCCCCGTCGCCGCGAACTTGTCGTCCAGCATTTCGTCGTTGCACTTGAACGGTGCCGCCCGCCCATGCGCGGACCAGCGAGGATCAAAGCGCGCCTGCGCGACCCCGCGTGCCCGGGCCCACCGAGCCGCAATCATCTCCGCCCCGTGCTTGCCACCCTTGTGGCAGAGGAAGATCTCCTGATTGCGGTTCTGCTTGATGCGTTCGCGAACCTTGTCGAGCGTGTTGAAGATCACATCGACATCGGTCCAGTCGGTGGCGCCTGAGACGATCAGGGGAACCCCCTCAACTTTCGATTTCTCGGCAGTCTCGCGGTCGTGCTGCTCCAGGAGCTGCCGTGCCTCGAAGACCGCCCCGGTCTCTTGCGCCCGGACGCTTGCGCGGGAGCCTGCCGCCGGGATGAAGGCGTGGCCCGTTTCAATCTCGTAGCATTCCGCCGCCGCCTCGCTCATCACCTCGATGGCGCTGACGATCTCGCGCAGCTGCACGAAGCGGGCCTGCGCCTCTTCGAGCGCGGTCTCGGCGATCTCCGATCCGTCGTGGGATTTTGCCAGCGCGCCGATCTTGTCGGCGGTGCGGTCGACCTCCTTGCCAAGCGCCACATTGCGCCGCTGCAGGATCGTCGCGAGCCCATGGGCCAGCGGTTCGATTTCGGCTTCAAGCCCGGTCCCGCGCAGCTGACCGAGCAAAGCCTCGAAGCTCTCGCGGATGATGTGGTCGGTCAGGACGTGATCCTCCGGGATCGGGAGCTGCGCGTCCCTCTCGGTCAGCCCGAAAAGTTCGATGGTCTCGTAGGTGTTTGCGGTGTCGTAAGCCATGTCTGGTCTCCAGTGTTCGGTTATAGAGCCACCACGTGAGTGTGGGGGCATGGCCGAATGTCTGGTTTCCGAATCTGCCCGGGTCAGGGACGGCGCAGCCGCCGGCTTGCCGGGCGCAAAAGTTTTCCGCGCGCAGCACCCGACACATGCGCGCGCTCGCGCACGGGACCGCCCCCGCCACAGGCCCCGCCCTCGCCGAAAAGTTTTGCGATCCTTGACGCGGGCTGATTTGGGGGCCATCCGGAGGATATGCTTCCGCGCTCATGTGTGTGTGTTTTGACGGCAGGTTTGCCCGACCCGAGCAGGCAAACGGCCCGACCGGACGCGGAAGACGGATGAAGCGGCGGGATCGTTTTGGTCTCAGGCCAAAACAGACCAGAGCGCAATCCGGCGGAGCGGCCGGGGAGGGACGTGCTCGCGAGGCGGGCAAACCGGGATGCCGGGTGCGACGCCGCGGTGAGGCCGCATGGCCGAATGCGCGACGGACCGAAGGGCCGTTCTCCCCTGCGACACGCGAAGCCGAGCAGGGGAGGCCGTAAGGCTCTGGCCACGGTTGATGTGCAGGGACTACGCTGCCGACTATAGGGATTGCTTGTCCAGGCATTCGACGTGATCGGCGGACTCCAGACCTTCGCCATAGCTGCGAACCGTTCATGCGTCGGGGTCAAAAGCTGACATTCAACCCATGACGAACGTGGGGATCAAGCGGCGCTGCCGCAGGTCGGCTGTGAGCCCTCCTTTGCCGTTCGGCGGAGCGCAGCGAACGGCTGCTCCCGCGATCAGCCACAAACGTGCCGAAACGAGTTGGGTTTGCCCGGGGGTTCTGACTGTGCTAGCGTGATGCATGCGCTGAAGTGCTCAACGAGGGACAGAAATCACCCTTGAGGGTCGGGCCACCGCCCTGCGCAGCGCCCGGTTTCCAGCAGGTACTGGTTCGTCACCGGGGTGTCGTCCTTCACCTTTCCAGTCGTCAGACCAAAGCCAGTCCTCGAAATAGTAGAGCCAGAGGTAGGTCCACGGAATGACTGTCTGGTCGATCCGCTTTCGTGCCTCCCACTCACGTGTTCCCGGAAGATAGAGGCAAAGACGAAGCGGATCCCTGTAAACATGAGGCAAAGGTCGCCCGTCTGCGAGCAGTTCAAGGTCCGGATCGTCTATCTGAACGTCGGGCGTTTGACCCGGTCGATACGTGACGGTGGCAAGATAGGAGCGCGCCAAGGCGGTCGGCTGTATGGGCACTTGCCATGTCAGCTTGTTTGTGCGGACCGTTCCCCCACCTCCGATTGCCGGGTTGGCCTTCAGAAACAGCAGTTGCTGTGACAGGGTCAGGTCCTGATTTCGGCCGGATCTCTTCATTGGTCGCCGAAGAACGTGTTGGCGGGAACGGCCGTTGATGCGGCGACCTGTGATGTCGTCAACCCGATCAGCGGTGCGACGGAAAGCAGGCCTGATTTGCGGCCATCCGACACCGCATTGATGCGTTTTCCGAGAACCCGTCCGGTGACACCGGGGCCGAACGAACGCTCCATGTTCAAAGACAAACGGTCCTGACCAACCGCATCACGAAGAGCCTCGAAGTCAGAAAAGGCTTGTGCGTGCCACGCGTAGAATGCCGAAGCGCACCGCGCATCCTTGTTCCAGTTGTCCGCGAAATTTTCCCCATCGGTTGTCTCGTTCAGGATGGCATAGCTCTGTTGTCCGTCCAGAATGGGGCGCTCGATGAAGTGCGGCATCATCCGGATCGTTTCGACCACCACATCCATCTCGTCCTCGAAGACATGCCGCCGCACGCAATACGCATAAGCCTGCATCGCGAGCGTGGTGATGATGATCGAAATCGGGGCGACGTCTTCCGTGCTGTCTTCATAGAAAACGTCCCGGTGCCGTTTGAGCAATTGGACGATGCGGCGAAGGATGCCCTTCACTGCTTCTCTAACGGGGAACGGCTCTACCGTCGCCTCATCCCGCTGCATGGCGACAAGCTTGCCGGCAAAGGTGGGGCGAAGTGCAGCACGCTCATCGAACAGGGTCTTGTAGGCCCGCGGGTTTGTCGGATGCCACGCCTTCAAAGCTCGGTCGGGCACCAGTTCACCCCGGTTGAAGCAGGCCGGGTTCGCGATGGTCGGGGACAGGTCGAGGTGGAAATCCCCCGCATAGTTGAGACGCCAGCAGCGCTTCTTTTCTTCGAGAAGCCGCACGTAGGTCGCGTGTTCCTTCAACCGGTTGCCAACCGCCGCCTTCAGGACCTCCGGGGAGATGCTGGACGCGATACCTGCACAGAAGCATATCAGATCGACATCGAATTCCCGGCGCCCGATCGGTTTCACGGCCGTTCCGAGCGCGCTGGACCCGTGAAGGTAGACCATGACGCTGACAAGCAGCGGATCGGTCGATCCCGACAACCAGTCCCCAACCGCACCATAGCTCTGGCGGGCACGATCAAACTGGGTTTCAGTGAGATCCAGATCTTCGCCAATCTCGTCCAATATAGTGAATATCTGCGTGCGCCGACGAATATCGTTGTCGGTCAGCGGCTGTCGCAACATCTGGTTCATGCCGCGTCCTCCTTGAGTTGATGGACCGGCACGAAGGCATCGGCGGGTTTTGTAAAGAAGATCGGGGTCAGGTGGGGCTTCGCCTTTCGGGCTTCCGACATGCCGAGGCCCTTGAGGCGGCCGATCTTCGTGGTGTCGTCCAAAGTGAAAAACCCACTCGGGACGGACGGCGAGACGCGGTAGATGCGATCCCCGTCGTAAGGGTGACCCGTCAGGAGCTTTGCCATGCCGAGGGCGCCGTGTGATTGCCCATCCGCGTAGAGGTTGAGGACTTTGAGGCCGAGCCCTGCAAAACCCGGGCTTTCGGGCAGCATGTAGACCTCATCCAAGCAACCCAGGCTCAAAATGCGGAGGTCTGACGGATGCCACCCCAGAAGGGTGATGGCTTCGACGACGGCAATGGCCGTGGGGTTGTTGGCCCAAGTTCCACCATCGGTCAGGCCGATGTCATCGACCGTGCGATGCCGCTTGAAATACGTGGGCGCGGCCGCCGTGGCCAGAGCGGCATCCAGCGCAGTCTTGCGATAATCCGTTTGCAGGCGTGTGTGATGCGCGGTCTTGTAAATATAGGGGCTTCGGAGATCGGCATCCCATGCCGGGATCACCAACCGGGTCTGTGATTGCCCGATCAGATCGTCGTTCACGACGGCCCTCAGCTCCCGGGCAAGAATTGCCGCATCGTGCTTTGGTCCGACAGCGTGTCGGCCTGTAGCGGTGAGGGTGCGCCAAGCCCTCCGCATCCAGCCCGGCACCTCAACATCCGCATTGTCTTGGCCGAAGATGACAGGCCCGCGACGCTCGTAAAGCTCCAGCAGCTCTTTTGCGGTGCGACCGAGGCCCAGGCCCAGTGCGATGATGCCACCGGTCGACGTGCCGGCGATCAGATCAAAATAGCGCCCGATGGGCTCGCCCAAGTCTTCCTCGAGTCCCGCGAGGAAGGCAGCAGGCATTGTGCCCTTGATCCCGCCACCATCGATGGAGAGGATACGCCGTATTTGCCTGTTACTCTCGCGGCTGCTCATCCGAACGTCCATCCCGCTTTTGCCCATCAGCCTTTCGGCGGATAAGGGTCCTTGCCATATGTGTTGCGTTCACGAATGCGGCCGTTCTCGCCATGGATCAGCATTTCGCTGCCTTGCCGGATCGCGACTTCACGTGCCGCGCTGATCGCCTCACGCTGCGTGCCGTGAACTGAGGTGGCGCGCCCGTTACCTTCACCCCTGACAGCCCATCCGCTCGCATGAGGCACAACATGTTGATTTTTCTTGGTCATTTTGGCTTTTGTACCCCTATTTTCATTGACGCTTTGTCAACCTTGTGTTTATATATACACAAAGATATGGCGTTTATCAACCGCCGTGAAGTCGATGGGAGAGAACCATGTTCGGACAAAGGCTCAGGCTTGCCCGCAAGCAGGCAGGATTATCTATGCAGGCACTCGCAGAGAGCGTGACCCCGGGCGTTTCTGCGCAGGCCATCAGCAAATACGAGGCAGACAAGATGATGCCGTCGTCGGGCGTGCTGGTCGGCCTAAGCAAGTCCCTCGGGGTGTCGCTGGACTTCCTGATGGGCGGTCAGGTGGAGGCGCTTCAGTCCCTTGAATGGCGCAAAACCTCCAACGCCTCGGCACAGGATCGCGCCAAGGCTGAAGCGGTCGTGATCGGGAAGTTGGAAGACTACCTCGCCATCGAGGACATTCTTGGCCTTCACCCGTCGGATGATCCCTTTGCGGAAATCCGGATCGACCATGTCGAGAGCGATGTCACCCTCGACAAAAAGGCGATGGAAGTTCGGGCGAAATGGCAGTTAGGGATAGATCCGATCCCCAGCATGACCGTGCTGCTCGAGGACAAGGGGCTGAAGGTCATCGAGACCGATCTGCCGGAACGGATCAACGGCATGGCATGCCATGTCGAGCGGGCAAATCGCCCACGAACCGAAGTGATCGTTGTCGCGCGCCAGACCAATGTCGAGCGCAAGCGATTCAACCTAGCACACGAGCTGGCTCATCGGATCATCGACGGGACCGGCAATCCATCGATGCGCCTGGAGCCGGCGATGAACCGTTTCGCAGGGGCTTTTCTGATACCCGCAGAGCACCTCACCGCCATGACTGGTGAGCACCCGCGTAGTGTCACCTATCACGAGATCATGCGGCTCAAACAGACCTATGGCGTTTCAGCCGCAGCGATGCTTATGCGGCTTCGCCAGGTCGGCGTTCTGTCAGAAGCAGCTGTAGAATATGCCTTCAAGACTTACGCCCGCAAATGGCGAACCGTTGAACCCGAGCCGATCAAAGAGGGAGAGGGGTTTGCGGCGTTCGAGGCCCCTCAACGCTTTCAGCGTCTGGTCTGGCGTGCCCTTGGCGAAGAACTGATTTCCCCGGTCCGTGCGGCGCAGATGCTTGGTCTGCCCCTGAACATCATAGAACGTGAAATCCGGGGGCCGCGCGAACATTGACCTGCATTGTCGTCAACGACGCGTCATGCCTGATCGACCTCCGCAAGGGGCAGTTGCTTCATGTCCTTCTGCAGCTGCCCTACCAGTTCATAGTGCCCTTGCCGATCCGCTTGGAAGAGCTGCTCGACTTCACACCACAGGAATGGCGTATGCTCGAGGATGGAGGTCTGGCGACATATGACCTGCCCGGTGAGGAGGTCGCCGAGGTGTTTGCGATCAAGCGGGAGCACAGCGGTCTTTCGGCGAACGACTGTTTTGCATTGGTGACCGCGACTTGTCACGAGAACGGGATTTTGCTGACAGGCGACGCGAACCTGCGGAAGGTTGCCGTTGCGCGCAGTGTGCGGGTGCATGGCGTGCTCTGGATCATCGACGAATTGCGTGCGGCCGACGTTTGCGAAGCCGACCTGCTGATCTCGGCCCTTGAGCTTTGGCGGGATGACCGCACTGTGTTCCTGCCCCCGGCCGAAATCGAAAAACGCCTGCACTTTCTCCGCAGGTCCTGACATAGTAACGGATCCGATGGTCGTTTGCCCCGCCCCGGTCCTGAGCCACCGTTTCTGTCCTGCTCCTCCGAAGCTGCCGCCTGCCATACAACGGCTATATCTCGCATGGTCGAGACCGCCCTTTCGGTTTCGATGCAGAAAGGATGAACGGTCGCTTTGGTGAACCGCATTGGCAAAGCCAACCGTCCGCAATGGGCAGACCACGTCGGGCGTACTGCTTCATTCCAGATCGACGTCGCCCAAGCGTGGCGCATGGACATGCGTTCGGACCAGTAACGCCGCGGCCACGCCCGCGATGACACCGAAGAGATGCGCTTCCCACGACACACCGGGTTGGCCCGGAAGAACACCCCAGAGAATGGAGCCATAGAGGACACCGACCACCAATGCCGCGCCCAGCGTGGTCAATGAGCGATCCACGAAGCCGCGCGCGACGAGGAAGCCGAACCAGCCGAAGACGAGCCCTGACGCACCGATATGGATGGCGGAGCTTCCGAACAGCCAGACGAGACCACCGCCGAGGCCGATCACCACGGCGTTCACAGGCAGCAAGGCTCGCGTGGTCGTGGCCACCAGCAGCCCACCCATCACCAAGAGCGGCGGCGTATTGGCCATAAGGTGCGCGAAGCTTCCATGCAGGAGGGGCATGGTGATGACACCATCCAATCCGCTGACGTGCCGGGGGCTCAGGCCGAAGGCCGGGTTCAAGCCGTAGCCGGTGATCCAATTGACGACCTGGACCGCCCAGAGCAGTGCGACAAAAGCGGCAAGCGCCGCGGCGCGCCGCAAGAAGGCGCGCATGTGATCCCGGTTCATCATGTTGGCGACAGTAGACGTCACCACAGCACCTTCAACGGCTTTCGCACGCTGCACAGGATGCCACCTCCAGGAAAGGGGGTTCGAGGCGGCCAACTTCGGTACGGCTCAAGCCAAGAGAATGGCTCCGATCTTACACGGTGTTCCCCGGGCGAAAGGGCTGCGGTTCACGCTCGGGGCGCTTCAGGGCTTCGGCATACTTGCGGGAATTGTCATCGATCGTGCTGTGCCACAGCTTCGAGACAAACGCCCGAGCGTCTTGGACCGTCATATCGTTCAGCGATGAGGACAACGCCATGAAAAGCTCATCCCTGCTGATCGCAGCGGCACTGTGCATAGCGTCCGCGTAAAATGAAGGGTCGTTCAGGACCTGTTCGCTCAGCGGCATCAGCGCAAGGTTCTCCTCCGGGATCGCCATGAAGATCGTGTCCTGCAGGTCGGTCAGATACGCACGCCGCGAGGTGGATACCGACTTTCCTGCTGCCTTGGCGTCCAAATACGCCTGCCGGTTCTTGTCGAGCTTCGCCGTTGCATGGGACATGATGACGGCGCGCTGTCGGGCGGGTAGCGCAAATGCGGTGCAGCGCTCGATATGGGCGAGGAGATCTGCAACCTCTGCCTCAACATCAAAGCTCTCGAACCATGGAACCGTCCCTGATCTAGCCGCCACGCGCCCGCCCTCGATATTGCGATAATATATTATTGTATCGCATTTACACCAGATCGCAAGCGGGTGACGTCCTTCACGCAAACGGACATGGAAAAAGGGGAACCGTGGTCCCACGGCTCCCCCTTTCGGTTCAGATCGTCTAATCTCGCGCGTTGATCACGCGACCAGCGACAGCCCCGTGCCCGCGTCCTGCGGCTGCTCACCGCTGTCGATGAACGGGATGATCGAGAAAGTCTGCCCGCCGCGCTGTTCTTCGTTCTGCACGGCGTTGACGCGCAGATCGCCGTCGGGTGTGTTGATCAGCAGCGACAGGTAGTCGTTGCCGGTCCGGCTGCTCTTCGCCATCCAGGCCGAGCCGACCCGGATCGGCTTGCCGCGGGGCGAGCTGACCTCGATCCGGTAATCGGGGTGGGTCTCCTCGGATTTGTAGCTGTTCTCGATCAGCATGAACTCCAGATCGAACATCATGTTGGCGATGTAGCCGGTGAAGGCGTTGTCGGCGTCCATGGCGGTGAGCTCGCCCGAGATCGAGCCGGATTTCATCAGGCCGTTCGAGACCAGCGGGATGATCTCAAATTCGCCGCTTTGGGCCGCGCGCGCCTCTTTCGTCTGCACCGCGTTGACCCGGAACGGACCCAAGCCGACATCGATCTGCATCGAGATGTAGGGGTTGCCGCTGGTATTGCCGGTCTCGTTCCAGGCCGTGCCGATGCGCACCTTGCGGCCTGATTTGTTGACTGCCGTCACGTCAAAATCCGGGCTGCGTTCAGACATCCTGGCCCGCGCCTCCAACTGGATGGCGATGTCAAAGCGCGTCGAGTGGATCATGCCGGTGTACTGAGCGGCTGCGGTCTCGACATTGCGGGTGAGGGTTCCTGCGAACATGGGATGGTTCCTTTTGGATTGGCCGGTGCCTGACGTTTTTGCCAACGCATCCGGGATTGCTTTCTCGACCCCTTGAGGGATCACAAATCAGAAAGCCTGCTTTCCTTTCAGCCCCGCCCACGGGTCAAAGCTGCCGTCCGGGTGGGAATGCCCCCGCGCCTCCGGGTGCTACGCCCCTCCCCTGCCCGTCTGGTCTTGATTGGTTGCCCGGATTTTCTGCGGCGTCCTTCGATTGCGCGACGAAGAACTCCGTTTCTTTTCCGTTCAACTGGTGCCCGCCCCGGTCGGTCAGACCGATGCAGCTACCATTCGGCACATAGGTGATGAGGTACTGACCGAGCCGGTCCTTGTGGACAACGTAGCCGGTATTCGCCCAATGCAAGGTCTGGCCGGCATCAACGGCCGCCTTGATTTCATCGAGTTTCATGCGAACCTCCTCAAGAAGAATGGTGGGGAAACGACGCAAGAAGCCCGGTCGTCCAACCGGGCTTCCATGCAGCATTTGTTTGGCCAACGGCCGAGAGCTGTCAGGCACCTTGCGTGGCTTGCGTCGCGCGCGCCGCCATCCAATCCTTCAGGCCAAGAACCGTTCTTCCGGCGGCGACCTCGGAGGCCCAGGCAACCCTTGGGTCGCCGCAGGGCTCATCGCCGGAATGCCGGTCGATGTGGCCATTGGCCATCCATGGCTCAGGCTGTATCCGTCGCAGCCAGTCCGCCATGCTCGGGATGCGGCCCTGGCAGTCTTCACGGATATGCTGCTCGCCGATCCAGCGCACGGGGATGTCGCGGCCCGCACTATTGGTCAGTGTCAGGCCAAAAACCCGTTCGGCCTCAAACAGGCCTTGCGCATGGTGACGCATGGCGCGGTGCGTGAAGAGCGCGAGGTGCTCTTTCGAGGCATCGAACCAATCGTGCACAGCCTGATAGTCAGACGGCACCCCGCCGAATTTCCGGGCAGAGCTTTCAGCATGATGAAGCGGATGGGCCATCTCAAAGCCCCTCGTCATAGCTGTGCGAGCATTCGACATAGCGGTCCGCGTGATCGAGGATGATGCTGTCTAGTGCTATGTCCCAGGTCAGCGTGCCATAGCCGCCCTCGTTGTTTTCGAACCCCGGGTGATGGTGATAGGCGAGCGACCAGCCGAAGTCGCCAACCTCTGTGGCAAGCGCCTCCGGCAGTTGGACCTCTGCAGGCTGCACCGTCACATCCTCGACATTGCCGGAGTCGCCATACCCTTCGTATTCGGCAGTGACCTCGCTGATGCCAAGCGCACGTAGTTGCGCGAGCAGCTCCGTTCGGGATGCCTTCAATGTGGTTTCGCGCTCTGCACGCCACTGAGCCGCCATTGCGGCATAGTCGATCTGGGGATTGGTCATGGGTCTGTCCTCTTGTCTGAATTTGGGGGGCCGGGCGTGGCATTGGTCTGCCCGCGCCCGGAAAGCGCAGTCCGGGCAAACCCCGATCCGCGACGCCCGACCGAAAGCTCGCTTTGACCTTTCAGGCGGCTTGTTCTGACGTCATGGCGGCTTCCTGCCCCACGATCCGGGCCAGAATGCTCCCCGTGTCGATCCCGTCCCCATGCGGCAGGAACACCCGCAGCTGGAAGGCGATGATCTCAGTGGAACACCCCATTGCCTTGAGGCCATCAATCATGCCCCGATCCGCGCCGCCCAGCTCGAGGCGCATCTCGCCTGCGACACGGCGACGGGTCAGGGTCAGACCCCGGCCCAGATCGACAGGCGCGGTGGTGCCGAGGGCGGCGGTCAACATCTCCTGCGGTGTTTGCGGGTTGGAGACGAGGAAGCGGGCGCGCAGCGCGGCCGCCCCTTCCTCGCTCAGCGTGCGCCCGATCATGGCGGTCGCCCCATCGGGCGTGACCCGGTAGATGCGCTCATTGGTGGTCGGAATGTCCTTCCAGATCGGCAGCAGCAGCCCGGTCAGCAGGTAGAGCTTGGTCGTGGTGGTTTTTGGCAGGGACGCAGCCTCTGCGTCCCAAAGCTGGGAGAACTCGCGCCGCTCAATATCTTCCCAAGCCGAGGACTCGAACCGCGCCTCTTCGAGATAGCTCGACCCGTTTGGCCGCACCACCTTGCGCATCAGCGTGACGATGTCCTCGTCATACATCTGCATGGGCCGCGCCGAGATGAGCGCCGCGCGACCGGAGGTGCGATTGACCATCGGCAGCTTGTCAGGGTTGCGCGACAGGGCGTCATCCGCCGACAGCACGTGGACCGGGTCCGTCACCTCAAGTCCGATGATCCGCGTCACGGCGCCAGATTTCGGGCAGGTCCAGAGATCTTCCGTGGAGACCTGCTCGATCTTTTCGCCACGCAGGGTTTCCACCCCGAGATCGAGCGTGCCCGCCGCGCGCGCCCGTTCGGTCTGATCAGATATTCTCGCCATGAACTCGGCAAAGAGCGCGTTCTGCATGTGGATGGGGAGGGCAAGCACCCGGTTCAGAAACCGCTGGATCGGGGGAAGCTCTTCGAGCAGCACACCGTCCTTGTCGATCAGCCGCAGGGCTGTCCAATCGGTGAAGCTCTCGTAGCTCATCGCCTCGGCGCGCCCGGCGGCGAGATCGGCAAAATATCCCCGCAAAGCCGCCCGCGCAATCGGGCTTTCGAGATTGTCCTCCTCGCGGAACATACCCTGCGAGCCGGTCTCGCGCTGGCCCTTGGTGAGCGCCCCCAGCTGGTCGAGGCGTTTGGCGATCGTCGAGGTGAAGCGCTTCTCGCCATGCACATCGGAGGTGCAGACCCGAAAGAAGGGCGCGCTGACCTGGGCCGAGCGATGCGTGCGGCCCAGTCCCTGGATGGCCGCATCGGCACGCCAGCCGGGCTCCAGCAGATAATGCCGCCGCCGCTTCTGGTTCTTCGCCGTTTGGGCCGCGTGATAGGACCGGCCCGTCCCGCCCGCATCGGAGAAGATCAGGATATCCTTTTCGCCATCCATGAAGGCCTGGGTCTCGGAGGAATTGCTGCTGGGGCTGCGCTTTTCGATAAAGAGATGGCCATCCTCGGCCTTGAGGGGCCGGATGGACCGCCCCGTGACCTCTGCGACGGCCTCGTCGCCAAAAGCCCAGAGGATCTGATCGAGCGCCGAGGGGATCGGCGCCAGCGTCATCAACTCCATCATGGCCGCGTCACGCAGAGCGAGCGCCTCGCGCGAGACGACCAGCGCGCCAGTTTCATCGCGGAGCGGCTCGGCCACCATATTGCCGTCGATCTCGACCAGCTTTTGCGCATGAATCGGGAAGGCCTGTTCGAGGTATCCCAGAACATAATCGCGCGGCGTCAAGGCACCCTCGACGAGTTCATCCTTCGGGTCCATTGTCTCAAGTCGGCGTTTCAGCAGGCTCTCACCCGTCGAGACCACCTGGATGACGCAAGCCTTGCCCGCCGCCAGATCGTCCTTGATTGCGCGGATGATGGTCGGGGCTTTCATGCCCATCAGGAGATGGTTGAAGAAGCGCTGTTTCGTGCTCTCGAAGCGGGACTTGGCCGAGGCGCGTGCGGCCGAGGCATTAGTCTCTCCCGAGGCGTCGTTGACGCCGGTCGCTGTCAGCGCGGCCTCGAGATTGTGGTGGATCGTCCGAAATGCGCCCGCATAGGCGTCGTAGATCTCGATCTGCGCCGGGGTCAGCGCGTGTTCGAGCACGTCATACTCCACCCCATCAAAACTGAGGGCACGCGCCGTGTAGAGCCCGAGCGTCTTGAGATCGCGCGCGACCACCTCCATGGCGGCGACACCGCCCGCCTCCATCGCCGAGACGAAGCTCTCGCGGCTTGGACATGGGTATTCGGGCCCCTGCCCCCAGAGACCGAGACGCGCGGCATAGGCCAGGTTGTGCACGCTCGTGGCGCCGGTAGCCGAGATGTAGAAGACGCGAGCGCGGGGTGCGGCGAGTTGCAGACGCAGGCCCGCAAGGCCCTGCTGGGAGGGTTTGACCCCCCTGCCCTGCTCGGACCCAGCCGCGTTCTGCATGGCATGGGCTTCATCAAAAGCCAGCACGCCATCAAAGTCTCCGCCCATCCAGTCGAGAATCTGGCTGAGCCGCGTGGTGCCGCATTTGCCCGCGGACCGCAGCGTGGCGTAGGTGACGAAGAGGATCCCGTC
This sequence comes from Paracoccus sediminicola, assembly GCF_027912835.1. NCBI lineage: Bacteria > Pseudomonadati > Pseudomonadota > Alphaproteobacteria > Rhodobacterales > Paracoccaceae > Paracoccus > Paracoccus sediminicola. The sequence continues at coordinate 14,082 of NZ_CP115770.1, read as the reverse complement.
GCCCATCGGGACGGGCTGGTCCGGTTTCCATTTGGAGAGCGGCTGGATGTCGGCTGGCGAGCCGCCGAGATCGGTCCAGTCGCGGATGGCGTCCTCGATAAGCGTGGCGGATTTGGAAACCCAGATCGCCTTCCTGCGCCCGGAAAGCCAGTTCACGAGAATGAGCCCCGCGCATTCGCGGCCCTTGCCGCAACCGGTGCCGTCGCCGAGGAAATAACCAAGGCGATAGGCCCGTGCGTCTGGATCATCATCGGCGCGCGTCGGCTTGGTCTGGTCGTCATCGATGGTAAACCGACCGGGCAGATCACGCCCATGGGCATTATGCGCCATGATGATGGTCTCGAGCTGCGCCTCGGAGAGATGTCCCTCCTCGATCAACCGTGCGGGCAGGCGCAAGTCATCACTGCCCGTGTTTGAGGGCATGGTCGGGGCAACCGAGGCCATGGCGATGCTTTCGACCAGCGGCGTGGGATGTTCCTGCGCACCCGCGATCTCGATCCGCTGCGGACGGTAGCGCGCATAGATGTCCGAGATCGGCATGTTGTCGCGCGGGATATCAAGGCTCGTGAAAACTAGCGGGACAACGGCATTGGCCCTGGCTGTGGGGGCGGTGATAACACCGGCAGCGGTCTTGCGCAGGACAGATGATCGAACGGTCGGCCGAGCATGAGGGATCGCTTCAACCCGTTGGGCCGGGCTCATCTCGGTCCGTGTTGCGGCCACAGCATCGACATATGCCAAGGCTTCATCCAGATCCCGCACAGGGACGCGGATCATTTCGCCGTCCTCCTGCACCTTGTCGAAGACCATGAGCTGGGTTTCGACAGAGGTGCCGAGCTTGCGGTAAACCTGCCCCGGCATCGTCAGCGCCAATCGTGGCGTCAGGAGACCGCAGGCGCGGGACCAATGCGCGGCATCGCGTTCGGGCGTGAACCCCGGCGGCATGATCGCCACAAGCCGCCCGCCGGGTGCCAGACGCTTTGCAGCCGCGATGAGATGCTTGGCGGCGATGTGTTTGTCCCGGGCGCGATCGACCGAGGAGGCGAAGGGCGGATTCATCACCACGACGTCGGGTAGAACCGGCGTTTGCAGCAGATCATCGATATGCTCGCCGTCATGGCCTGTGACCTCGCCGCCGAAAACCGCGCGCAGGAGGCGCTGGCGAAAGGGGTCGATCTCGTTGAGCAAAAGCGTGGCACCGGCCCGGGCGGCGAAAGCTGCCAGGGCACCGGTGCCCGCCGAGGGCTCCAGCACGGTCTCGCCCTTGCGGATCCCCGCGGCCCGCAAGACCAGCGCCGCGAATGGCAGCGGCGTGGAAAACTGCTGCAGCCGGATCTGCTGCTCTGACCGGCGCGTTTCCGTCAGCAGCCGCGAGGCAAGCAGCCTTGCAGCGGCGATGTCACCTGCCGCGCCGTCCCCACGCAGCAGCACCTGCACAGCCGCCGCCTGCATCAGGTCATAGGCCATGCGCCAGTCCCAGGCACCGCCGGCATCGCTGCCATGAAACGTCTCGCGCATGATGCGCGCGAGCGCTGAACTGCGCAGGGGCTGGTTGTCGACCTCCGCGCCGATCTGCGCGAGGGCAGAGGTGAGGTTAGCGTCGGAGATTGCGAGAGCCGGGTTGGCCGGTCTGGGTTTGGACATGGGGATTTTCCTTTGGATCAGGGTCTGAGTTCCAAAGGACAAAAAGCCCGCTTTCGCTTTTCAAGGTGACGGGGGTCAGACCGCGCTGACCTCCAAGGCTTGGTCAGGACTTGGGTTCGACCTCCCGTTTCGCATCAATCAATGCCTGTGCGGCCTGCATCACCTGAACTTGAGATGTTCCCGTGCATTCCTCCTCCAGCGCGGCCTGCACCTTCGCGCGAAACCACGCGTCATACGAATTCGCTTCAGCGGCCATGGAAATGCTCCTCGAGCCCGATATCCAGCAGCTTGCCGAGGTCATCGGGCATGTCTGCAACGTGCACAGCAATTGGGAAACGGCCCCGCTTCATCTGGGACGCGCATTGCTCATCGAGACCAAGAAGTGGCCCTTCCTTTCCCGTTTCGTCCATTGCGTTTTCTCCAACCGTGTTAAGGCGCGAGGTTACATCACCTTGCGTGATACCGTAAACGGCGGTGCCGTTAGGGTCGCAGAAAATCATCCTAGGCCACTTACCGATCGGGCGCCGCTTCAAGGGAAGTTTCTAACCGCTTGTCCGCCGCCGCGGCTTCTTTCAGGAGCGCGTCAAAATTGTCAGGTGGGTTGCCATCTTCCAGCATCCCTTTGAACGTCGCATAGGCATCCGTCTTGCTGCCATAGGCGCGCAGGGTCTTGTCGTCGTTCACCCAGGCCACCACGATGACCTTCGCATCACTGTTGAACCGGTAGAACAACCGATATTGCTGGAAGAATTTCGCCCGAAACCAGTGCTTGCGGTGATCGCCGAGTGTGCCGCCTTGCCGGAAGGCGGCGGCACCCGGATCTGCCGGTATGGCCTCGGTGACCAGCTTGAAGATGGCGGCCAGCCGTTTCGTGGAATTTTTCTTGCGCCAGGTCTTGGGATCGCGTGCCTTACGCGCCTCGACCTCTTCAATCAGCCCTTCGAGCTGATCCAGAAAGAGCGGATGCGCATAAATCGACCATCCGTTTACGACAAGAGGCGCTTGGGCGGGCACGCTATCGCCGCTCATTCATCCTCGGGCGATAGCGGCGCATCGAGATCGACGTCAACGTCTCCGACCAGTGCTGCAAGACGGTCATGCAAAGCCCCATCGAACGCCCGAATGCGGTCCGGATGCGCCTTGATATCGGCCTCGACAAAATCGAGAAAGGCTCCGAGCACGGGATCTTCCTCGTCGCTGCGCACGGGCTCGATATAGACCCTGCCACTCGGCTCGGTGCAGTAACGAATCTGGTCGCCCTTTCCCAGCTTGAGCTGTTTGCGCACACCCGCCGGCACGGTCGTCTGATACCGATCCGTGAGTTTCGAGACATCTTGTGCGAGGGCTGTCATGGCAGTCTCCTGAAGAAAAGGGGCTTTGCTGCCCGCGATAGGTAATGCATTTGCATTGCCTTGTCAAGACAAGCCGCAGCATCTGCTGTCGCCGGGCAGGTCAATGAACCGTCCGGCGCAGGACCTAATTTCGCCCCGCCAGGAACTCCGCCAGCACCGGGCTAGCCGCACCTTTTGCGGAGCTGAGCAGCTCCGAGCCCGCAAGCGAGGCCTTCGACAGGCGTACGAGCCCACCGGTTTCCTCGATGCGGTAGCAGCGGCGTTTTTGCCGCCCCCGCTTGTAGTACGTCGCGGTGACGATCTGGCATGTACTGCCATCGGTGAGCGTCACGGGCGTGGCGAGCCTGATCTTGTCGCCTTCCTCGTAGTCCGGGATCGCAGCCCAATTCCGGCAGCGCTGACGCCAGTCCTGGGCGTAGCTGTCCGGGTCTTTCAGGTCGGAGAGAAGCTCGATCAGCCCAAGCGGAGCACGAGATTCGTTCGGGCCAGCACTTTCCTCCATGTCCTTGTAGCCCCAGCAGCCGTCATCGTATCGGGTGAGGAAGACAGCCCCGAAAGTGAAGGAGCCATCCGCATCGGTGACATAGGTCGTGTCTTCGACAGGGGTGCCGTCGAGATTGGTGACCTTTGCCGCCGCATACCAGGTTGAGCCGACCTTGCAGGCCTTGACCAGTTCAGTTTTGCGCGTGTCGCCATGAGAGGTGCAGAGCCTGGCGATTTCCGCTTTCTCATCCGCGTAGGTCTGAACGCGGCGATCGGTGTAGAAAAGCCAACCCATCACGCCACCCTCCGATCATCGAGTTCCATCAGCGCATCGAGCGGCACGCGGTAGGGCTGCATGGCGTCGAAATCTTCGCAATTGCCGCAGTTCTGCACGATCGCGAAGGTGTCGCAGGCATCCTTGAGGATGACCCGGAAGGTGCCGCCGAGGCCCGAGGGCACCTCGTAGGTCCCGCCAATGAGATAATCCGAGGCCCGGCGCACGAAGACGCGGATGCTGTGGCCATCGGTGGCGAGCCGGATCGCCCCCTGCCCCCGGTCGATGAGCACCTGCACATCGTCGAGGATGTCGGTGTAGAACTGGCCGGTCAGATCGCGAAACGCCATGCGGCGCTGCGCCATCCAGTCGGTATCCCGAAACGGGTTCATGCCGTCGGCGAAAGCAAAGGACGGATCGGCCTGCTCGGTCGTGACGATGCGAGTGGTCGTGCCATCGATGCCGTTTGAGCGCAGATGCACGCCATTGCCGACGATGAGGATCAGGGCCGGCCTGTCCACGGGACCGTTCCAGTTGGGCAGGAAGGTTTTGCAGGCGCGCGCATGTGCGATTTGCGCCGCAACAGCAGACGCAGAGAACTTGAGAATAGCCATGAGGATGTCTTTCCGTTGGGTGTGGGAGGTCGACCCACGCGGGGAATGCCTCGCGCGGGTCGCGTGAGGACTCAGGCCGCTTGCGCGACCTCGCTGTCAGGCTCCGGGGTGTCCGCAGTGGGCTCCGCCTCATCACAGGCGACACCGGCGGTCTGCATCATGGGCGGGCACCAGGCGGCCACGGCAGCGCGCTGCGCGTCCGTGAGCGTCGCGAAGGGCTCTGCAAAGAGCTTGTCGCAGAAGTCGACGATTTCCTTCTTGCTCGACGAGGCCAGCGTCACCGCCTCCTGGGCCAGACCCAGATCCTCGCCGAGGATCTTCAGGAGCCAGGCCTTTTTGAAGCGATTGAACAGCGCCGCGTTCGGCGTCCAGTGGGCGCGGATGTCGGGCATGATCTCGATCTCGAACGCATGCATCAGGCTATCGCGCCGAGGATCCCGCGCGAAGCAGGACTGCGTGGTGCTGGCCGTGGCATAGGCCACGAGCTTGGCCTTTTCACCTGCCTCCAGCGCGCGAAACGCCGCGAACTGATCGGCGGGCGGGCGGGTGTCATCAAGCCAGGACAGATCAAGCGCATCATGCGCCGCCGCCACCTGCTCGAGCGAGGTCTCGTCGATCTCGTCCATCTTGGCATGGCTGCGGTAATCCTCGCGGGCCTCGATCTTGATCGCCTGCGTGACACTCATACCGCTGGCCAGAACATCACTGACCAGTTTGAAGAGCGTCAGATCGAGCGTGGCCTCCGGATGCAGCGCCATCGCGGCGCCAAGGGCCATGGCTCGCTCGGTCTTGAGGTCCTCGGCCAGTGAAGCTGGATAAGTGATTTCGCCGGCGTCCGGGGCTTCTTCCCCGGTCGGGCCAGCCGAGGAGCCGCGTGCGCCCTCCTCTTTGACGGTGTCTTCCGGTCGGACGAGACCAACATGGAGCGTGATCTGCCCACCCTGCCACGAGGCGATCACCCCAGCGCGGGCCAGATCTTCGTCGCTGTAGGCCTCCTGCAGATCGCGGGCTTCCTCTTCCAGAACGTCCACGCGCTCGTAAAGGGCGTTGTAGGCACCGTCCTCGAGCCCCTCATCTTCCATCTCGAGTTGCAATTTCTCAAGCTCGGCGGTGATCTCATCGATGCGCTTCCGGGCAGCCTCATCGGGCTCGATCGGGCCGGGATAGACGCGGCCATAGTCGGCCATGGTCGCGTAATCATAGCGCACCATCGCATCGGCCCAGGCAAACCCCAGCCTCACACGGACCTCTTCAGCGGCGGCCCCAAGCTTCTCGAGCAAAATGGTCTCGACCAGCGCCGCATCCTCAAGCACGGAATGCTCTTCCAGAAGGTCAGCCGCGACGGCACCGCCACGCGCCTCGTAGTCTTCGCGCACGAAAGCCCCGATATCGTCGCTGACCTGCACGCCGCGGGACTTGAGGGCCTGTCGGACCGTGTAGGCCTGCAGATAGCCGCCGTCTTTCGTGAGCGCCTCGAAAACCTCGCGCTGCGCCTCCTGGCTCGGGTGCTCGGCGAAGGCCTTCATTGTGTCGAGCGTGATCACCTTGCCCCGAGCCGCGGCGCGGATGTCGGGGTGGATGAGGCCATAGCGCAACCGGCCTTTCACGGCCGCCACCGTGGTGCCGAAGGTCTTCGCGATCGTCTCGGGCGTCTGGCCGTCGACCTCCATCATCCGGGCGAAAGCCTCGAACTCGTCGATGGCATTCATCGGTGCCTGGGTGATGTTCTCGGCGAGCGACAGTGCCGTGGTGACGTCGCAGTCCTCGGGCACGAGGCGGCAGTCCACCTTGGTTTTCGCCGTGAACCCCTTGCTGGCCTTGTCGGCGATCAGCTCCTTCAGCGCGGCATGGCGCCGGCCACCGGCGAGGACGGCGTATTTGCCGTCGAGCTTCTGGACCAGGAGCGGCTGCAGGAGACCCAGAACGGCAATGCTGGCTTTCAGATGCGCGATGTTCTCGGGGTCATAGGTTTCCGGCGCGTTGCTGCGCACATTAGCAGGATGCGGGACTAGATCGCCGATCGCGACGGTAAGGGGAGCAAAGCTTGTGGTCATGGGATATCCTTCCAGGAGGGTGAGGTGTGGCCCGCGCCTTCAAGCGCGTGACCAATCCCCGGCTTCAGGGATCACCACGACAAAAGGCCCGCTTTGCCTTTTTGAGGGGCAGCGGGCCTTCATCGCCTGGGGTGTCAGGAAGGGGGGTGTCCCCTGCCCTACCAGTCGCGCGCCAGCATGATGGTCAGCACGCGCATGGTGGTGGCGGGATTGTCCGGGGTCTCAGCCCCGTAGCGGAAGTCCGAGTCTGCTTCATAGAGATCGATCTTCCAGAACACGGTCTCTCCCCGGATCTCTACCGCTCCGAAATCGTGCCATCCCTCGGGATCATTCTCAGGCTCGAATGTGGCAAACTCACCGGTCGCCTTCACCGCCTCGGCCATGAAGCCTTCACCGGCCTCCATGAGCGAGCGGGTGACATGCATCCGGCCCTGGATGGGCTGCGCGGGCGGCACTCCAAGGCACGCGAGCTTGCGAAACGCGTCGTTCTGCTCCGCGATCACACTCGGCTCTGGACGGTCTGGCTGGGGTTGAACGGTCATGGACATGGGGATCTCCTTTGAGAAGTTGAAACACCCTTCCCAAAGCCCGCTTTTCCTTTTCCGCCTGGCGGCAGGACCGAAGGAGAAGGTGCCCTACCCGAACAGACCCTTGGGTCTGTAATTCGGGTTGGGGATGGTCTCGACCCAGCCGCCTTGGTCCGTGATGGCCTCGAGCGCTGCCGAAAGCGGATACGCGCCCTCAGACGCGCTCCACCAATAGGCGCCGTGCTTGAAGGTGATGATCTTGCGGCGGCCATCTTTGAAGCAGGCCACCCGCAGCGTCTTGGGTTCCTTGCGTGACATGCGAGTCTCCGTTCTCCGTGTGGTCAGGCCGCCTTGGCGCTGCGCCCTGCCCTGCCCGCCTCCGATCTGGCGATCAAGTAGTCGCAAGCGCGCTGCGCGTCCGCGGCGTGCTTGAAGATCGCACCCTTGTCCGAGCGCAGGACGCGCAACCAGTTGTGGAGATAGGCGGCATTCATCTCGAGCGTATGCGCCGTGAAGCCGAGCGTCTGACCCAGGAACACCGAGGTCAATTCCGCGACGATCTCCTCGCGCGCATAGGACGTGTTGCCAAACTTCGAGAACCCGAAATCACGGTTCAATCGATGGGGGGCTTTCGTGGCATGGGCGAGCTCATGCGCCCAGACCCCGTAGAAATTGCGCGGGTCCTGGAACCGCGTGATGGACGGCATGTAGACCTTGTCCACGGGCGGCAAATAGTACGCCTCCGTGCCCGTGAAGACGGTCGTGATGTCGATGGCATCGAAAAACGCCTGCATGTGCGGGATGGGCTCGGACGGCGGATGCTCGGGCACGGGCTCCGGATCGGGGAAGAAGCTGTCGGGCAAGCCCTCGATCTGGCAGGAATTGAACACGCGGTAGGATTTCTGAAAGCGAAAGATGTGGGCTTCCTCGGAGTGATCATCCCCGTCGCTGCGGTCATGCTCATCGCCGCCCGCGTCTTTCCGGCTTTGACCGTAATAGACGACGACAGAGGATTTCTCGCCCTTGCGGACCTTTGCATCCAAGGCATTGGCCTGCGGCAACGTCATCCAGAAGGGAGAGCTGTGGCCCGCCATCACGGTCCGCATCGTCAGCAGGAAGTTGTTCACTCCCTGGTAGGGTTCACCGCCCACGCGCAGGGGGCGAGAGCTGCCGCCTGCGGTCCATGGCTTGCGCCACGGCAGGACGCCGCGCTCGATGATGCGGATGATTTCGTTTGTGATGGCCTCGGAGGCATCGAATTTGGGCGTGCGGGATCGGGCCATGGCTGGCCTCCTTTCGAGTCTTGGTGAGAGGAAATGGGGATCAGATTGACTGACGGGGCCGCGGATCGTTGACGATCCTCGCGCCGAGCCGTTCGACCATGTCGATGTAGTCGGTCAGCGAGACGGACCTGCCAGGGCCCGAGGGTGCAGAGTCGTCCGATCCGTCCCGCGCCACCCGCGGCAGGTTCGCGCAGGCGATGACATTGGTGACGGGTCGGATATCGATAAACGGGGTCCCTCGTGCGACCGCAAGAGTGGCCAAGGGGAAGCGCTCGATCGGCGCGAGGGTCGAGACGGTGGTCCAACCGAGATGGATGAACGTGCCGCCCTCTCCGCAGATCACATGGGCATTCGGCAGCGTTGCCGCCTGCCTGAGATAGCCGAGATCACGCAGGACGGTCTCGCGCTCGAGCTGCAGTGCCTGGCCCGTCTGGCCGGTTCGGCGTAGTTCCTTGTGTCGCCACCACGAGGCAGCGGTCGCGCGTAACACGCGCAAGACACCTGTTTGCATCGGAATGCCCTTCATCAGGAAAGACAGACCGGAACCCGGCCCGGACCCATCTGAGGGACCCCAAAGGCCCTCATCCGTCAGTCACAAAACCCGAAGAACACTTTCTCTTTTTCCGGCCCCTTTGGGCACACAACAAAACCGAAAAGCCCGGCCCTTCTGCCGAAGCCATTGATTTCATGCAGCAATTCCAGATCGGCAGGCAAGATCGGCAACGCATATCGGCAAAACCTTGCTTGAAAGTACGAAATGTGTTTATTTTTCAATTACTTTGCAAACATGGAAGATCGGCAAAATGCTGGAGACACCCGCCAGGATCGAACCCTGCTTCTTTGAGGAGCATATTCCTACAGAACTGGCAGACCTTTCGGTCGACATCCAGAGGGAAGCCACCGGGCTGGGACAAGGGTTGCATCCTGACAGCGCAGCCGAACTTGCCGATCTCGTCCGTGTGATGAACTGCTACTACTCCAACCTGATCGAAGGACACAACACGCGCCCCCGCGACATCGAAAGGGCGCTGGCTGGTGCCGAGCTTGAGGAAGAAACCCGTCCCCTCGCCCTTGAGGCCCGGGCGCACGTCATCGTTCAACGGGCCATCGACGAGATGCATCGCAAGGGCACCCTGCCCCGCCCCACATCCGTCGAATTCCTGACTTGGGTCCATAAGAGCTTCTACGACGAGATGCCGGAAGAGTTTCGGGTCATCGAACATCCCGACGGCACACAAGAGCCCATCGTTCCGGGACGCATGCGGCAGGATGATGATCGGGAAGTTGCGGTCGGGCGCCACCTACCTCCTTCATCGTCGCGCGTCGCGGCATTCATGGACCATTTCGACAAACGATTTCAGATTGCGGCGCGGTCTTCGAGCGGACGGATCATCGCGATCGCCTCTGCGCATCACCGGCTCAACTACATCCACCCTTTCCCGGATGGTAACGGCCGTGTCAGCAGACTGATGTCTCATGCCATGGCCCTCACAGCGGGGATTGGTGGCCAAGGGCTCTGGTCCGTATCACGTGGGCTGGCCCGCGGGCTAACCGATCGGGGCGAGTACAAACGGATGATGGATCTGGCCGACAGTCCACGCCGCGGAGACCGCGACGGACGGGGGAACCTGTCAGAAGCGGCACTGAAGACGTTTAGTGAATGGTTCCTAAAGGTGACGCTCGACCAGATCACCTTCTCAGCAAGATTGTTCGATCTCGGCGGACTTGACCAACGGTATCGCCGTCTTGTTGCAGATACCATCGATGACAAGCGAGCGCCGGAACTAATCTCGGCGGTTCTTCGGCATGGGGCACTGGAACGAGGCGATGCGCAGATTGTGCTCAAGACGTCCGAGCGTACTGCTCGCAACACGCTGAGTAAACTGACCGCCGCCGGATACATGACGTCCGCCTCGCCGAAGACGCCGGTTCGGTTGGCGTTTCCGTTGGATTATCGAGAGCGGCTCTTTCCAAACCTCTTTGGAGACGGTGACCTCCCACAATAACTTTAGGCATTTAGGGTGTAATGGCTGGCCGCCGATTTCTTCCATGGGCGGCCAGATTTTCATCAAGGCTTGCTCGTGTGTCACTTGTCCACCGCGGTGGACATCTGCTGGTCTGAGATGAACTGAAGAACCACCACGCGCCGCTACGTGCGTTTGGACAGTTTTGGTTGCCACAAGCGCCGCTTCTCGTTCGAAGTCCACCGCGGTGGACATTAGACAGTTCGCTCATTGTTTTCGGACAGTCGCTTGATCAAAGCTAATGGATCAAATTGGTTTTGCCTTTGACCCAGGGTGATACTGTGAAAATACGCTCCAAAATCCCTGATGCGTTTTCCAAGCTGTAGCATGATGAAGATCGTGCATGACGCTTTCTGAGCTCCTACAGCATTCTTGGCTTTCTCGAAAGTCTCTGGGTGAATGCCCATCATGGGTGCAAGTGTTCGAGCATGGTTTTCAATGTCCAACCAGTTTCTAAGTCTCTCTGTGGAGAACGATGTCGCCTGATCGCAGACTGAGGTCAGCAAGTCTGGTTTCAGGGCCTCAAGGCCGATGTTGCTATCTAAATCTTTTTTTTCTTCTTCAGACTTAGATTGATGCCGGACAGTTTGTCCGTCATTGGCGGGCAATTCCATAGTTTCAGGCGGGTCATCCGGGGTAGACAAACTCTGGCATTCTGCATCTGTACTGGCGAGCAGAGCGTGGTATTCGGGGAGGCTCAGCTTCCTGCGTAGAGCTTTCCGTGCGTGGTTGATGAATGCGTTGCTAGGATCGTGCTCTTCCAAACGGGCGAGCTTTGTAAGGATCTGTTTGCGGACAAATATCCGATCTCGCCGGTTATTCTCCATCTCTTGCGCGATGGCTATAAGCTCGCTCGCACGTTGGAGCAGGGGGGTGAGAGACAATCCATAACTGATGCACTCCCCGCCGGATGAGCGAACGCGGTAGCGCTTTCGGTTCGAGCTGTCATTGCGCTTGATGAATCCGAGTTCAACGAAGCGGTTGATGTGCCTCCGGAGTGTCCGTTCGTCGATTCCGCCAACGCGCTGGCAAAGTGAATTGTTAGACGCAAAAACCGTTTCGCCATGGCCAGGTTTCAGAAAACTGAGCATTGCTTGAAGTGTCTGTATGTGGCCAGGACGTAGACCAAACACGCTGCGTGCATCTCTCAGGGCTCTGAAGATGGTCCAGACGTCGGTTTCAGATGGGGGAAATGAGCCGCGGGTTGCATCAGCACCTGCGGCTTCGATCGAGAGTTTTGTAAATGCCATGGCTTGTTCACGACGACCGTTCGGCCCACAACTTCCCCGTCTCTTTCCTCGAATTTTCGCGGAAAAAGGCAAAAAATATCAGTCCACCGAATCGGTGACTCTTGACCGGTATGCTGGAGGTTGCTACATCAAAGATGCTAATCAGATGATGAGGGCTCTCCAGGGGAAACTTTGGGGGGCTCTTTTCTTTCGGGTCTTCGCTTTTCTCCTCTGCTCGTGTTGCTCTGTGTGGCCTGGGTTAGGACCCAGAGCCTCTCTCATTCCGCCACTGTACGAAGAGTTGCAAAAGCGTAGCTTCCGCGTGCTCTTCGAGCCATTGGCCGAATTCTGGATTGTCCTTCTTGGTGACCTTGAGCGCGATCGCCTTCTCATCGATTGTCAGCGTGCCCAATGAACAGCCGTTCTCATCATTGATGACCGAAGTCAGCCCACGATTGGGCGGCTTCTTGTCGCTACGTGCTTTGCTCGAGCAAGCCGAATAGACCGCTTGGAACTTTTCGGAACTAGGAGTGTCGTCGGGCAGGGCGGCGAGCGCCTCTTTGGCGATGTCCACCAAATCTACCTTCACCGACAAGGCAGCTAGATCACCCCACTGCCGTCGTCCGATCCCATGTGCTGGCCCGATGAGTTGAACAAGACCGTCTGGCAGTTGTTCTATGACGACCCTGTGGTTGGATACGCCTTGCCGGGTCAGACCTAGAGCATCTTGAATGACACCGGGTTTGTACCCGGATTCTTGCATCTCTTTGATAAAAAGAGACTTTTCTATAAAAGACGGATCAAGCCTGAGGTTGTTCTCCTGGCCTTGAGCGATCAGAGATGCGTCATCGTCCAAGGTTCGAACAATTGCCTTGACCGTTCCACCGACCTTACGGATCGCCGCAAGCCTGCGGCGGCCGTAGATGATGCGGTATCTGTCCGGTTGGGCAGATGGACGGACCATGATGGGCACTTGTTGGCCATGCTTGCGAATGCTCTCGGCCAACTCATCGATACTGGAATCTTCCAGCACCAACCGATCGCGCAGCCCATCCATGTCAATCTGATCGGGTTCGATATCGCGAATCGAGTTTGCTGTGATCTCGCGCAAAGAGTCGCGCAATCCTCCAACAGATCCCGGCAGCTTTGCCGCTTTTGGCGGGGTAGGGGAGGGGGCTCCGCTCTCCGTCTCATTCCTTGGAGGCTGGTTGAAGATGTTTCGGGCCATCAGCGACGCCCCCATGCCATTTGGATCGTCTGCTCTAGCTCATCGCCAACGCCATTCACGCTGGTCAGGGCGCGATCAATTGTCTTTCTGATGAATTGGCTTGGATCGACTTCGTAGACGGTCTGCTGGGTCATCCCCGCGTCGGAGATCGCCGTAGACTTCAGCATTGGCTCTGTCATGACCTGACCTGCCAGAATTGATCTCAGGTAGCCTGCCATTTGGGTCTGCGGACCGTCCGAAGGTTCATATCTGGTAATCAGGAACTTGACAAAATCCCATGTGACACGCCGACCGATGGCTTCCTCCACGGCCTTGACCGTTTCTGAAGCAAGCTTCAGGAATTGGCTCATAGATGCGATGTCAAGCATGCCAGGTACCACGGTAACCAAAAGCCCCGTCGAGGCTGCCAGCGCAGTCAGGGTTAGAAACCCAAGCTGAGGCGGGCAGTCGATCAGGACGATGTCGTAGTTTGCCTCAACCTCTTCAAGCGCCAAGGCGAGGCGCTCTGCAAAGATGGGCTGTACGCGACGGGCGAGAGCGTTTGCGGTCTCGGTTTCGTACTCCGAGAGCATCAAACCGGCGGGCACCATGTCGAGCTTATGGAAGTAGGTCTTTTGGATGACGTTCGAGAGAGGAACTTGGTCCTCATATCTCAAAGCATCATAGATTGTGCCGCCATCGGCGAACTCAAGCTCGGGCCGAAAGCCGAAAAACGTGGTCAAACTTGCTTGCGGATCGAGGTCTAGGACCAGCACGCGGTAACCGCGCAAGGCATACCTTTGCGCAAGATGAATCGTTGCAGTAGTCTTTGATGAGCCGCCTTTGAAGTTGACGACGGATATCACCTGGAGACGATCGCCATCACGTCGACCTGGGCGGTAGCTTTCTGCGTTCTTCCCAGTGCGTCCAAGAACATCGCGCAACTCATCAATCTCTTGGGCTGTGTAGAACCGGTGTCCGCGGTTGTCTGTATGCACTTCCGGGAAGCTGCCGTCCTTGTGCCGGTTGCGCAGGTTAGATGTGCTTACGCGCAGGAGGCCGGCGACTTCGGTGGAACTGAAGCGACGTAGGGACTTTCGTTCTTCGGGTTCGAAAGCGATCTTCATCTGGCGATCCAAAGACTCAGCCAGATTGTCGGCAAATGCTCCGATATCGGAAGAGCCTATGCCTTGCGTGTATCCAATGTTACGATCATCCATGTCCTGCCGCCCACTCTCGGCCTCTGTTGAGGCTCTTAGTCATTCTGACGGTGTACAGCGTGTCTGACGCGTTTTGCCGTCAGAATGGGAATGCCACGATCCAGTGAGTCCGGCAAGAAGAATCTAAATGTAGTGTGAAAGTTATCCACAACACCTATAGGTGTTGTCGTG